>QNXU01000134.1 GCA_003973485.1 Bacteroidota bacterium
ATGAAATTACCAGTCCTAATCAAAGCACCCGTAATTGCTACTACTATCACAATCCTATCCAAAATCCATAAATAGCTGATGTCATTATACTTTCTTGCGAAAAGATAGAGCGCAATTAATATACCAGCTGCTCCTCCATGACTAGCCAAACCGCCTTCCCACACTTTGAAAATATCAATTGGATTGCTGAGATATCGTGCTGGTTCATAAAATAAAACATGACCAAGTCTCGCACCTATAATAGTAGCCAATACCATATACAGAGTCAGCACTTCAACCTGTCTTTCTTTTTTACCTTCTTTTTTGAAGATATGAAACATTACTTGCTGTGATATGATAAATCCTAAAGCAAAGAGTAAACCATACCACCTTAATTCAGTAAATCCCAAATCCACAATATAAGGTTTGGGAGACCACACTATATAACTAAGCATATTCAATTTTCGTTTTGCACAAAATTAGGGTAAAAAGAATAATCTCAATGATTTATTCTGTTTTTTCCAATTCATCCAATTCTTCTTTAAAAGATGATGACAAAATTGGGAATCTACACCAAGTTTTTGGATCTACATTATAATCATCTAAATGAAAAGAAACCGCAATCCTTTCTCTTTTCCATTGATTTCGAGACCAAAGTTTAAAGAATTTATGAATAGAAGGTTTTAGGGTATTCAAATTCCCACTCCATGAAGTTTTCAGTTCTTCGTAAATTTCTATTGGAGAATATCGTTCTCTTATGGCTAACTTCTCAATTTTTTGTAATAAAGGATAAGGCATTAAATCAGTCTCATCAGATTGAGCTTGATCCTCAGGCCTTAGCTCTGCAGTTGGTTGCAAGTTGTTAACATAACGCAAACTTTCATAGCCTAAATTATTTTCCGCCCATTTAAGCCACTGAATAATAAAAGGTTTGTCAATTGCTGCAATCGGAGCTATGCTTCCGCTCGTATCACCATCCATTGTAGTGTAACCCACACTACCCTCACTTCTATTAGAAGTAGTCAAAAGCAAAGCATTATTTATGTTAGCTAGTATCCAAATAATAGGAGAACGAGCTCTTGCCTGTATATTTTGCAGTGCAATATCGTCTTGATCCCAATTTAGCTTTCTACCAATATTGTCTGATATTTTTTGCACATATCCTTTTACTTCATCATCAATATTCCAATGGTAAAATACCGCTCCAATTTCATTAGCTAATTTTTTTGCTGATTCGAAAGTAGAATAACCTGAATTTTCTGTACTTTGATATGCTGTAGTTAACAGACGATTAGCCAATATCTTTCTTACTTCTTGCTCACCGTTCAATTCTTCAAACCAATTTAACTTGTGAATTTTTTTAAGAAAATGTTCCAATCCTAATTCTTCAATTCCAAGTTGAATCATTTCCGAAACCAAAACAGCAGTGGTGGATGAATCTGCACCGCCACTTAACGAAAGAACATATCCATTGCTAAAGCTTTTTCTTAAATAATCGAATAAAGCTAAACTTACAGCCTTTCTGAATTCCTGATTTGGATTTGACTCAAAACTATCAGCAATTTTCGCATGGTCTTTTTGAGTATCCCAAATACCTAATTGATAATTCTTAAAGGACAATAATTCATTTCTAAATTTTAATTCTCCATTTTTAGCAATCATCAATTCTCCATCGTAAATCATTCTACCTGCCTCATTTCCTAATAAATTGGCGTAAATATAGGTGCAATTATATTTCTGAGAGCTACTCAAAACCAATTCCTGCCTGCTTAATGATTTATCAATTGCGAAATGACTAGCAGATGGATTCAGGATTAGATTTACACCTCTCTTGCATAATCTATTAGCGGGACGATCATCCCTCCAAGCATCTTCACAAATTTCGAAACCAATTTTATACTCCTCAAAATCAATCACATAATCCCCAATTGGAATAGCAATCCCACTTAAATTAATTTCAGATTTCATTCCTACTTCCCAAGCTGTAAACCAGCGGGGTTCGTAATGAACTCCATCTTTAGCTAGGTTTTGTTTAGGGATTATGTATTGAATTTTTCCGTCTTTGCAGAATGCAACACAATTATACATCTTACCCTCAAATTTCATGGGCAAACCAGCAGTAAAAGCAAACTTAGGTGCATTAGGAAGAATCTTTTCAGTTAAAGTTTTAAAAGCTTTTTGCCACATCCACTCACTTAAAAAAACATCTTCGCAACCATAGCCACAGATGCTTAATTCCGGAAAGCACAAAAGATTCACGCCCAATTTTTCAGCATCAATTAATGCATCTAAAATATTTTGAGCATTCCCATCCCAATCCATTGGGATTTGATTAAGCGTTGCACCTGCAATTTTCATGATATTAGTTATTTTTCAATTTGTAAGCCTAATTATAAGGTGTAACTACAATTATCCCTGTCCGCATTAATGAATGACAAGCATAAATTAAGTGAAGTTTTATATCAGATTTAATTTTCGGCAAGCTTTAAAGGCAGCATTTTGCTCCGCTTTCTTTTTATTAAGCCCAGCACCTTTTGATATTTTTTCACTATTTACAAAAATAGCGGCTCTAAATTCTTTTTTTGCACCTTCTTGTTTTTGATCTTCTATATCAAACCGTATTGATTTATTTTCCTTCTGAGACCATTCAATTAGTATGCTTTTATAGTTGGTATTGTTTTCAATAATTTCATCCAAATCAAAATGCGGAATAATTAATTTATTGATGATAAACTTTTGACAATATTTATATCCCCTATCGATATAAACAGCACCAATGAAAGCTTCCATCATATCGCCATATATAGATTTGAAATGATAACGGCTTCTAGAAAAATCTGATTCAAGCATTTGACTAATTCCGATTTTTTTGGCCAACAGGCTTAATGATTCTCTATTGACAATTCTTGAACGAATTTCAGTGAGAAAGCCTTCATCCTTGAAAGGATATTTTTTAAAAAGATAATCCGCCACTACCGCACCAAGAATTGCATCCCCGAGATACTCTAATCTTTCATTTGAAGCTCTAAAACCATTAGGCAGGGTTTTAGCAACACTAGAATGTTGTGTAACTAATCGAAATAATTCTAAACGAAAAGGCTTGTAACCCACAATAGATTTTACTGCAGCTACAAGCCTTTTGTCTTTATTAGATAATTTTTTGAAGGAAGTGAAAAATCGCCTAATCAAAGTCGGAAATTAATCTAACTTTTTTAAAATAATTGAAGTATTGTGCCCACCAAAACCGAAGGTGTTACTCAATACAGTTTTCACTTCTCTTTGTTGTGCTTTATTAAATGTGAAATTCAATTTAGAATCGAATTCCTCATCATCGGTGAAATGGTTAATCGTAGGAGGAACCATTTGCTTTTCAAGAGCGAAAATACATGCTAAAGCCTCAATTGCACCAGCAGCCCCTAAAAGGTGACCGGTCATTGATTTAGTTGAGCTAATATTTAGATTATAAGCATGCTCTCCAAATACCTTTTTAATCGCCATAGATTCACTCAAATCGCCTAATGGCGTTGAAGTTCCATGAACATTGATATAATCAACTTCAGTTGGGTCAATTCCAGCATCCTCAATGGCATATTTCATAACATTTGTAGCTCCCAAGCCTTCTGGATGAGGTGCTGTCATGTGATGAGCATCAGCAGACATACCGCCACCAATT
>QNXU01000323.1 GCA_003973485.1 Bacteroidota bacterium
CACGTTTCTCTCGATCTAGGCGGCGGTCAGACCCAGGGGGAACGCCCGCCTAGCGATTTCGTCTTCTCTCGATCTACGAGGTCGTAAGGCGGCGGTCAGACCTAGGGGGAGCGCCCGCCTACCGATTTCGTCTTGCACACTAACTTGTGAAATCTGCGTTTTTGGCGAAATTGTTCATTTTTACGGGCATAGACGGACGTACATGCGACCCACGGGCTTAAATCATATTCATAAGTTTCATAAACTTCACCGTCATTTCTAAAATTCAAAGCAGTAGCTGGAATAATGATGGCTGCACTTATTAAACTTAAAAACCAGACTGCTAGAAGTGAAAATGCTACTGTTCTATTCATTAACCATTTGCGAGCCATCACACTAATTCCTGCAATCATGATGAAAAGTGCTGGAATAATTAAGAATAGGAAGCTAATCAGTACTAATTCAAGTGAAAAAGTATTAGCAATTAATTCCTTAGGGATATCAAAAAAGTTTATATGAGCTGATTCAAGCCATAATCCTTGTGATACAAAAAGCATACCTATAAAAGTTACACCTAATCCTAAGCCCAACAAACTCAATATAATTCCAAGTACAATCCTTGCAGCTTCAACAATAAAATTCAATACAGGACCTAAAGCTTTTGCTAATCCATTTAATATAATGGCTATTAAACGGAATGGAAATAATAAGATTTTTACCAGCGTTGTTTCCTCACCATTTTCAACTTTTAAGCTACTTTTAATATTCTTTTCAATATTGCTCAGCGTGATGGGTGTTCCTTCCATCTGCATTTTTTCGGTAACCGTTTTTGCGGTAGGAGTAATGAACCAAAGTACCAAATAGATAATTAAACCGGCTCCACCAGGAATAAGTAATAGCACAAATAGTATTCTTATTACAGCCACATCTGTTCCGAAATAGGAAGCTAAACCTCTGGCTACACCTCCAATTACTTTGTTTTCCTGGCTTCGATAAAGTTTCTTTACCTTCTCATCTTCCTTTAAATTAGGATTGGCAGGTAGGAAAATCCACATAACGATATAGGCTAATAGGATAATTGCCGAAGTGGGGTGGAAAGGGAATAGTCCTAGAAAACCGAGAATGAACAGTAATCTAACCCATAAAATATCTATGTTGAAATAATTTGCGATACCAGCTGCTACCCCACCAAAAATATATCTTTTAGTATCTCTATAGAGCTTTTTGGAGCCCGTTGTATCCTGACTTTCGTATTTTTCAGAAGTATTCTCCTCAAAAGCTTCATCTGTTTCTTCAGCTTTTTTAAAGTCTTCAATGCTTCCTAGTGTAACCATTAATGCATTTACATCCTCTAGCTCAATAACTTGCTTGTCATCTTTTAATTTAGCCAAGAAAATTTCAGCTATCCGATTTTCTATATCACTGATGATTTCCTGACTGTCTTTGAAATCAGAAAAATAACGGTTGATGGCATCCAAATAGTTTTTAAGCTTGTCAAAGCCATCTTCTTCTATATGGAATATTATGCCTCCTATATTTATACTTATATTCTTTTTCATTGCTTTAAAATTAAGATTTTTTAGATTAATGTTAATGAGAATTTATCTATCAATTAATTTTCCTCATTTTTGTCCTTGGCAGTCTTTAATTGCTCATCAGTCTTTTTTTTGATTCTTTTGGCTGATTTATTAATCTCAATCCAAGTTTGATCCAATGCTTTGATAGTATTCTGCCCGCTATCAGTTAATTGATAATGCTTTTTAGGCAGTCCGTTTTGCGCTTCGCTCCATTCATATTGAACTAAATTTTCTTGTTTCAACCTCATCAAAAGTGGATAAATAATCCCTTCTACTTTTATAAGGTCTTCTTCCAAAAGTTCGTCAATGATATCAGAGGCATAAACTTCACCTCTTCTTAAAATCTGCATCACACAATATTCCAGAACTCCGGTTCTTAATTGTGCTTTTATCTTTTCTGCTATCATAAAATTTTACTTTAATGATTATTAATTATGGCTGCTGTGCCAAATCTCTTCATTATATGCCAAGATATGTACCAGTAAAAAAGAGTGCTGATTTTAATTTGCTTAATTGATGTTGAAAAATACCTTTAAATACCTTAGAAGCAATATTTTTATTTTTTTGTATTGAAATAGTGATTGCATTTTACCATTGAAATTTGTTCGGTAGAGGTCATTAAATTAAAGAAAGTGTACGATTATGAACAGACGTTCGTAAATAAATATGACATTTTAAGGGGAAGATTATTAGAGGTTTTATTTAGCATTTATGAGTTTTAAGAATTTGGTTGTAATATAATTTAAAAACATTTGTAACGTTTAGAATGTCACATTCCAACTTAATGATTGGAATTTGTTTCTTATAGTAGTAAACATTTTAATGAAGAAAATTATGAAAAAGTTACTAAGTATATTGTTGAGCTTAACAGTGTTATTCGTCTCTTGTGATTCAACAGATGAGAATAGTCAAGATCCAAAACCAGTTATGCCTCCTGAATATAGTATGGCACCTGATTTTGATGATTTTCAAACCGATGGTAGTCAGCGAAATCAAACAATTGAAAATTGGTTTTATTCGGCAGTGAATGTGGGAGTTTATTCTGCTATTTTGAAAGGAAGCCTAGCAATTCCCGTAACGGCATTTAAAACAACGATAAGCCAAGAGCCATTTTATGATACTGATGCGGGTGTTTGGACTTGGGAAAGTTCGTTTTCTGCTAATTCCAATGATTTTTCTATTCGATTAACTGCAGATGTTGAAAATGATAATGCTAATTGGAAAGGTTTTATTTCTTCTTCATCTCTTAATGTTGAGGATTTTGTATGGTTTGAAGGTCAATCAAATGTAAATGGAAATAGTGGTAGTTGGACGCTATATGAAAGTCCTCAAAATCCATCGGCTTGGATTAGTGTAGAATGGTCAAGAAATGAAGATCGCACCGTGGCTAATGCTGATTTTACTATTGAAAAAGCTGGCGATTTGCAAGGAAGTTATATCAACTATAACAGAAATGATAATAATGATCTTAATCGTTCTGTGGAAATTTCTAATACACAATCAAATGATTTAATTGAAATTTATTGGAACAGCGAATTGAAATTTGGTAGAGTGAAGAGTCCAAATCATTTTGGAGACAGTGAGTTCCATTGCTGGGATGAAAATTTACAAGATGTAGATTGTAGTTAATAGATTATAACACTAAAAAAGGCTGATTTTTGAAGAAGAATCAGCCTTTTTTATGTCAATTAGAATCTACTCTATTTTTTTAAAGCGAATATTCAGCCATGATCATTCGCTTTTTTTTGTGATAATTTATTTTAGGCAATAGCTTTTGATCATTCTATATTGTGGGCTCTGAATAAAGTTTGTCCCAGTATTTTGAATAAAGTTTGTCCACTGATTTTGGACTTTTTCTGAATAAAGTTTGTCCATTAATCATATTGACTAATAGAAAGCTTGAATTAAATATTTCTTGTCAAATGATTAATTAGGGTCTGCTTTTAAACAAAAAAACGTTCAATAGTTTAAAAATTGATATAAAATCATGAAATTGAGGGAGAACAAGTGCAAGGTAAAATGCAAAAATCCTCCAAAAGGCGTGCACCTCGTAGCGAGTACATAAG
>QNXU01000396.1 GCA_003973485.1 Bacteroidota bacterium
TTACCTTTTTTGCAGCCAACTATCCTCAATATGAGCTGGTAATTGACAATGAAAGAGCCATGCAAAAAGGAGTTTCTATAGGAAAAGCTATGGAAAATCTAAATATCATGATTGGGAGTACCTATGAACAGGGCTTTATCAGGTTTGGTCGTTTCTTCAAAGTTTATGTTCAATCTGATCCAAAATTCAGAAGATTACCGAAAGATGTACTCAATTTGTACGTGAAAAATGAAGAAGGCGAAATGGTTCCATATTCGGCTTTTATGACCATGAAGAAGAAGCAGGGACCTAATGAAGTGACACGCTACAACATGTACAATTCGGCAGCCATACGTGGATTGCCAGCCAAAGGCTATACTACTGCGGATGCGATTTCTGCCATCAGAGAGGTAGCCAATGCTACTTTACCGAAAGGATATGATATTGCCTGGGAAGGACTTTCTTATGATGAAGCCCAAAGAGGAAATGAATCACTTTACATCTTCATTATCGTGCTGATATTTGTCTATTTAGTGTTAGCCGCTCAGTACGAGAGCTTTATTATTCCGCTCACGGTAATTTTTTCTTTACCGGTCGGTGTGTTTGGTTCATTCTTGTTGCTCAAGCTTTTAGGTCTTGATAATGATATTTACGCTCAGATTGGGCTGATTATGTTAGTGGGGCTTTTGGGTAAAAATGCAGTATTGATTGTTGAATTTGCCGTGCAAAAACGACAGCAAGGCATGAGTATTCTGGAGGCAGCCATTGAAGGAGCAAGGGTTCGTTTTAGACCTATATTAATGACTTCCTTTGCCTTTATCGCAGGATTAATTCCGCTGGTATTAGCTTCAGGAGCTGGTGCAATTGGGAATAGAACAATAGGAGCATCGGCTTTAGGCGGTATGCTATTCGGAACAATCTTCGGGGTAATAATTGTGCCGGGGCTGTACTACATTTTTGCTAAGCTATCGGATGGTCGACATCTCATTAAGTATGAAGAAGAATATCCTTTAACTGAACATCAAGAGAAAAAAAAAGAAAATGAGTAGTAAAAGACTAATATATATATGTTTAGGAGTGGTTTTTACAGCCTTCAGTATGACGGGCTGTAAAACGCCCTCTCTAATGGAGAAAACCGTTGATCGTTCGGTTCCTGATCAATTTGGTGAACAAGATGATACCACCAATGTAGGTGAACAGAATTGGAAAGCGTATTTCAATGATGATCACCTGGTGAATTTAATCGATACTGCGTTGAGCAGGAATCAGGAATTGAATATAATGCTTCAGGAAATCGCCATCGCTCAATATGAGATTGGTGCCAGAAAAGGCGAGTATCTGCCTTCTGTAGATTTAAAAGCAGGGTCAGGCGTTGAAAAAAAGGCACGCTACACCCCTGAAGGGGCAAGTGAAGCGACCACCGATATTGAGCCTGGTCGGGAAATGCCGGAACCCGTTCCTGATTTTCAGTTTGGAGCAATTGCCTCCTGGGAAGTGGATATTTGGCACGAACTGCGAAATGCAAAGGAATCGGCTGTAAAGGAATATTTGGCTACGCAGGAAGGTAAGAATTTTGTGATGACGCAAATAATAGCTGAAATTGCCAATTCCTATTATGAATTGCTGGCACTAGATAATCAGCTACAAATCCTGAATCAAAACATTGAGATTCAGAGTAATGCTTTAAAAATAGTGAAGCTACAGAAACAAGCCTCTCGGGTGACCGAATTAGCCGTTCGGAAATTTGAAGCTGAGGTATTGTATACCAAAAGCTTGAAGTTTAAGATTCAGCAAAGTATAGTTGAAACAGAAAACAAGATCAATTATCTATTGGGTAGGTATCCGCAGCCAATCGAACGAAGCTCGCAGAATATTATTGATATCGTTCCTGATAACGTGGAAAGCGGAATTCCTTCTCAGCTGTTAAACAATAGACCTGATATAAAAGAGGCTGAATTAAAATTGGCAGCTGCCAAATTGGATATAAAGGTAGCCAAAGCTAATTTTTATCCTTCATTAGATATTTCAGCGGGAATTGGGCTGCAGGCTTTTAACCCAAGTTATCTAGTTCAGGCACCAGAATCTATGTTATTCAATGTGGCAGGTGATTTGATGGCTCCTTTAATTAATAGAAAGGCTATAAAAGCATACTATTATACGGCTAATGCGAAACAAATTCAGGCTGTTTATGAATATGAGCGGACGGTGTTGAATGCTTACATTGAAGTGGTAAATCAATTATCCAATATTAATAATCTGAAGCAGAGCTACGAATTAAAAGCTGAGCAAGTACAAGCCTTGAATGAGTCAATTCGAATAGCGAATGACTTGTTTCGATCTGCACGTGCAGATTATATGGAAGTTTTGTTGACTCAAAGAGATGCTTTAGAATCTAAATTTGAATTGGTAGAAACTAAGAAAGAGCAAATGAATGCCAAAGTTAATATTTATCAGGCTTTAGGTGGCGGTTGGAATTAACCCCTTCTGGAAAGATTTTTCATAGTTAAATAGTGGTTCTATTTAACCCCGGTTGCTTAATAGTATCATGAAAATGATGCGTTAAGGACCGGGTTTTATTAGCCAACTGCTGATTCAGCTGGCTAATAATTGAAACTCTATAAACCTTTTGCAAAAGAAGGCAATAAAAAGTAAATTATCGAGCTAGAATTTCATTCAGAAAAAGAAGTAATACTATGAGAAATCAATTTCTTATCATCGCAAGCACACTATTGATAGCTACCATAACCCTTTGGTTTTTTAATTTCTTACCGTTGGGAGTTGCTATCCCGATCCTAATCATCTGCTTATTAGGCTTCCGCGATGCTTTTCAAAAAAAGCATACCATCCTTCGCAATTTCCCTCTTCTAGGGCATTTTCGCTATCTGTTTGAATCCGTGTCACCAGAAATTCAGCAATACTTTATTGAACGCAATACGGATGGCCGGCCATTTTCTCGCAACTATCGCTCCTTAGTGTATCAAAGAGCCAAAAATGTGAATGATACGAGTCCGTTTGGTACTCAGTTGGAATTGAATAGCAGCAATTATGAAGGCTTAAGACATTCCATTTATGCTAAATCAGTGCAGCACGAATTGCCTAGAATAAGGGTCGGAGGAACTGAATGCAAAAAGCCCTATGAAGCCTCGATTTTAAATATATCAGCAATGAGCTTTGGCTCATTGAGCGCCAATGCCATCATGGCTTTAAATGCAGCCGCTTCAAAAGGAGGATTTTATCAAAATACTGGTGAAGGTGGACTATCACCTTATCATTTAAAAAATAGCGGTGATATTGTGTGGCAAATAGGAACTGCTTACTTTGGTTGTAGAACTAAAGAAGGAGGATTTGATCCAGAGGAATTTAAGAAAAAGGCACAGCACGATCAGGTGAAAATGATTGAAATCAAGCTTTCTCAAGGAGCTAAACCCGGTCACGGTGGCGTACTACCAGCTTCTAAAAACTCACCAGAAATTGCTAATATAAGAGGAATTGAACCCCATACGGAGGTTCATTCGCCACCCGGACACAGTCATTTCTCAGATGCAAAAGGTTTGCTTGAGTTTATAAAAGAGCTTAGAGAACTTTCAGGAGGCAAGCCCATTGGTTTCAAATTATGTCTGGGTA
>QNXU01000332.1 GCA_003973485.1 Bacteroidota bacterium
CATTGGCATATATTCAATTTTTGGAAAAAGGCGGTAAAATCACTTACAAAACCTTGAACAAGAGCTTATTGCAATCTTATTTACATAAAGACATACCTATTTTAACAGGATTGAGTGCAACTTATCTTTATAATGAAAAACGGGAATATGGAGAAGAACCCGTTATGTATGATGATGTGAAAGGACAGCCATCTGGACATTTCGTGGTTTTAAGTGGTATCAATCATGAAATTGATTCCGTCATGGTATCCGATCCTTTACATTCCAATCCATTTGAAACACAAAATTATTCAGTGGATGTAGATCACCTTATTTGTGCAATACTTTTAGGGGTAATCACTTATGATGCCAATTTATTAATCATAAATAAATGAAAATTATTATAACCGTCACAAACCTAAAAGATTGGGATTTTGACATACAAGATGTAGAAGTGGTCACGGGTAAGCAGTATCTAACCAATCCAGCTTATTCCAAATTAAAAAATGCCAGGGTTTTTAACCTTTGCCGAGATTATAAATATCAAAATACAGGCTATTATGTTTCTTTATTGGCTGCTGCCAGAAAGCATAAAGCCATACCGAGTATTAACACCATTCAGGAAATGAAAACCTTGTCTGTTGTGAAAATATTATCAACCGAACTAGATTCTTTAATCCAAAAGTCACTGAAAGATATTAAATCAGATAAATTTACTTTAAGTATCTATTTTGGAAAAAACCTTTCAAAGAAATACGATACTTTAAGTTTGCAGCTATTCAACTTATTTCAATCTCCTTTTATACGCGCCCATTTCACTAACAGCAATGGCAAGTGGTCCATTCAGAATATTTCACCTATTGCCTCAGGTGATATACCTGAAGACCATCAGGCTTTTGTAGAAGAGGCTACAAAGAAATACTTTGAAGCTAAAAAATTCAGTGTACCTGAACGTACAACAGCCGCTTATTCAATGGCCATTTTATGGGATCCTTTGGAAAAAACGGCTCCTAGTTCTGAAAAAACTTTACAGAAATTTATAAAAGCTGCCAATCAAAAAGGAATACAAGCTAACTTAATTACGAAGGATGATTACAGCACGCTTTCTTCTTATGATGCACTATTCATCAGAGAAACAACGGCCGTAAACCATCATACTTTCCGCTTTGCCCAACGTGCAAAAGCAGAAGGATTAGTAGTGGTAGATGATCCAGAAAGTATCATTAAATGCAGTAATAAAGTCTATTTGGCTGAGCTTTTAAAAATGCACCAAATTGATGCACCAGAGACTTTAATAATTAATAAGGAAAACATTGCTATTGCACCCGATATTTTGGGCTTTCCTATTATTCTTAAACAGCCCGACAGTGCTTTCAGTCAAGGCGTTAGTAAGGCTGAAAATATGGAAGAATACAAAAAGAAAGTAGCTGATTTACTGGAGAAATCCGATCTGATTGTCGGACAGCAATTTTTACAGACTGATTTTGATTGGCGAGTAGGTGTTTTCAATGGAGAAGCAATTTATGCTTGCAAATATTATATGAGCAAACAACATTGGCAGATCGTGAACTGGAACAAAAACGGGCAATATGGTAAAGTGGAAACAATACCTGTGGAATTAGCGCCACCTGCCCTTATTAAAACTGCTGAAAAACTTTCCAAATTAATTGGAGAAAGCCTTTACGGAGTGGACATTAAACAAAAAGGAAACAAATTTTTCGTAATCGAAATCAATGACAATCCAAATATTGATACTGGAGTGGAAGATGCCGTTCTGAAAGATAAATTATATAGTAAAATGATGGATGTGTTTTTAAACCGCATTCAAAAATCTAAACAAGTGGTACTAAATTAACATGGAAGCAATAAAACCAACCAAAACCTACTCCCTATTTGAATGCATAGGCATAGAGCTGGAATATATGATTGTGAATCGCAAAACATTAATGCCTGCACCTATTTCCGATCAATTGATTATTAAAAAAATCGGCCAAATAACTGATGAACTAGAAAATGGAAGTATCAGTTGGTCTAATGAACTGGTATTGCACGTCTTGGAATTGAAAACCACTAATCCGATGCCTGGAGTAGAAGGATTATCGCATGATTTTCATCAAAACATATTGGAAATCAATGAAATTTTAGAACCATTAGATGCTCAGTTAATGCCAACTGCCATGCATCCATTATTTAATCCATTAAAGGATGTGAAACTGTGGCCACACGAGCGCAACGAGATTTACAGCAGATACAATCAAATTTTCGATTGCAAAGGTCATGGTTGGGGTAATTTGCAAAGTATGCATATCAACTTGCCTTTTGCCAATGATGATGAATTCTATTTATTGCATGAAGCCATCAGGTATATTATGCCATTAATACCAGCTTTAACGGCCTCCTCTCCTATTTTTGACGGACAAAAATCAGAAATTCTCGATAATAGATTGGCTTTCTATGAGCAAAACCAAAAGAAAATTCCTTCTATTACAGGGAAAGTAATTCCAGAATCTGTAGCTAATAAAGCAGAATATGAAGAAGTGATATTCAAAAGAATTTTTCAGGACATTGCGCCTTATGATAAAGACAAAAGTTTGCAGTATGAATGGTTGAATTCAAGAGGTGCGATTGCTCGATTTGATAGAAATGCGATAGAAATCAGGATAATTGATTTGCAAGAATGCCCTGCAGTGGATCTTGCCATAGCCGAATTTGTAGTGCAGGCTTTGAAATTCATTATTCCACACATTAAAGAACATAATCCGATTGATGAGTATGAGCTCTATGATATTTATAGATTGGCCCTGGAAAAAGGTGGGGAAAGCATGATTTCCAATGAAGAATACCTTAGAATTTTTGACTTAGATAAACAGAGCAAAGTAAATATTGAAGATGTATGGAGGCACATTTTTAAGCATATTTACTTATCGGAAGATAAAAAAGAGATCATTCAATACATCCTCGAAAATGGCAACTTATCCCAACGAATCCTAGCTAATCTAAAAGGAAAAGAGTGGTCGGATGAAAGCATTAAAAAGGAATATGCCATTTTGATGGATTGCTTAAAGGAAAATAAGCTTTATGAGTTAAGATAATGACTAAGTTTATATTCAGTTGTGAGCACGGGGGCTATGAAATCCCCGAACTTTACCAATCTTATTTTACAGGACAAAAAGCTGTATTGCAAAGTCACAGGGGCTGGGACAAAGGGGCTTTGGAGATTGCCAAATACATAAGCCGGAGAGCTGATAGTAAATTGATTTCTAATTCTGTAAGCCGATTATTGATTGAGTGCAACAGGACCTTGCAGCATAAAGATTTGTTCTCTGAATTTTCTAAAATCATGCCCCATGATATGCTTAAAAATCTGGTGGAAGAATATTATTTACCTTACAGAAATCAAATTGAACGAAAAATAGAACAGCATTTACATCATAATCATCAAGTGATTCATCTCTCTTTTCATAGTTTCACGCCTGTGTTAAATGGAGAAGTTCGTAAAACAGAAATCGGGATATTATTTGACCCTGCCAATAAGTTAGAGCAAGAATTTGCCGAAGCCTGGAAAGCTAGTATAGATGAAAAAATGGATACTTGGCGAGTGAAATTCAATT
>QNXU01000408.1 GCA_003973485.1 Bacteroidota bacterium
TTCGGGGAAGAATTCTTCCCCGAAACGGTTCTTGTATTCCCTAGGCGGCATATCCCCGATGGATGAATGGGGATGCCTTGTATTGTAATCCTCCATCCATTTTTGGGTCAGCGCCTTTATTTGGTGCACCAATAGGTGTCGAGTGGAAAGGACGGATGGACAGAACCACCAAAAACGGATATTTTGAGCCAAAGCCAAATTTGTCTTAGGAGATTGGTTACCAAATAATTGGAAATATTTTACCTGTGCTCAATTTTTTCCGGCGAAGGTGGTATACTATGCCAGCGTTTCCAATATATCAACTAAAATCATATAAAGCGTGTTCTTATCGGGAGTATGCTATATGTTGTAATTTCGGATGACTTCTTGAGACATATAGCTTTTCATGCTAAATATTTGTATATCAATGGATTTTGCTTATTGAAAAGTCTTGGTTTCATTACCTGACCCCATGATGATCAGGTTTGTGGTGTTCAAAAAGAGTCCCGTTTCCACAATTCCAGGAATGTTGATCAAGCTTGACTGCAATGTTTCAAGGTCTGTTTGCCCTTGGATGTCCAGATCTAAGATGGAATTATGCTGATCGGTCCTATATTCTTTGCCATTGTGAAGTCTTACTTGAGGGCTTAGACCCATTTGGCCCAATTCATCCATGATTTTCCTTTGTGCAAATGGAATCACTTCGATGGGTAATGGAAAGCTCCCCAGCTGTTCGACTTTTTTGCTTGAATCTACAATGATCACATTTTTGGAAGCAAAGTGGGCGATTATTTTTTCACGCAACAGCGCACCGCCTCCCCCTTTAATGAGCTGTAGTTTTGTGTCAAACTCATCGGCACCGTCAATATTGATGTCGATTTTGGGAGCCACATCGAGAGATATGACAGGAATACCTTCTTTGATTGCCAATTTCTCTGAGATGCCGGAAGAAGCAACACCTTTGATGTTTAAGCCTTCTCTGCAAGCTTTTCCCAACAGTTCAATCATAATGGCCGATGTGGAGCCTGAACCAAGCCCAACGACCATTCCGTGTTCTACCAGTTTTAAGGCAGCTTTGGCCGCGATGATTTTTTCATTTGTTGTACTGGACATATTTTGCCCCTATCTTTTTAAGATCGGTTCACCAAATTATGGCAAGTTTTAATGAAGTCAAAATACTTGGTGGTGATAAATAGGTTCGATAAAATAGAATCGATTACAGTTGCTCTTCGTCCTTTTTGCCATATTCCCTTCTGTAGATGTAAAGGACCACGAGAAATAGGTTCACCAGCAAAGGACCAAATATCAAACCTATGAACCCAAACAGCGGAATGCCCACAATGACCCCGATCAGGGTGATCAGTGGGTGCACATTGTCCAATTTTTTCAGTACATAGAGTCGGATCAGATTGTCGGTGGACCCCACCACAACGATCCCGTACAAAAGAATGCCCCAAGCCTGGAACGTATTTCCATTGGACAGGGCGAGTATGAACACGGGAATGGTCCCCAAAAAATTTCCCACAAATGGGATCATGGACCCTATGGTGACTATGACTGCCCAGAAAAACGGACTTTCGACCCCAAAAATCAAAAAGCCGATCAATGCCACGGTACCTTGGGCCAAGGCCACCAAAGGTATGCCCAGTGCATTGGCCCTAACAATATCGGTGACCTCATTGCCAATGAGCTTTAGGTTTTCATCGCTCATGGGAACATATTTGAAGAGGGAATCTTGGAGTTTTGTACGATTGGTCATCATATAGTACAACAAAAAATACATGATGGAGATGGCAATGAGCGTGTTGAAGGTACCCCCGGCAAGGCCCTGCAGGCTATCCGATAACCAATCGGAAGTACCTGTGGCATCTATATCTGGAATAAACTTAAATCCCACATAGGATTCCAGTTCCTGTACTTGTCCCTTGAGGGCGGAGACCACCTTTTTGGAGTTTTTCACCGCGTTGCCGATCTTGTTCCCCAACATCAGGATTGCCCCGCTCACGGGCATTAAGATCATGATGAAGGAGGCAAACATCAGCAGAACTACCGCCAATCTTTGATTCCACCCTTTGCCCACCAACCATTTCATAGGTTTTGTCAAAATTACGTACATGGTGATCGTGCCAAGTACCCCAGAGAGGTAAGGTATCATTTCGAATGCAATGAGCCCACCTATCAATACGATCAAAAGGAGCACAAAAATCTGTCGGATCAAGCTGGGGTCTATTGTTTTCATAGGGGATGGGTATGGGGCATAATACATTTAGTTTGAAGGGAAAAAAGCCTTGTATGGTTCATGTCAATTGTTTCGAAGGGCATAGATCAGTTCGGCCTTGTTCATCTTTGAACGGTTTTCGATTCCCACTGTTTTGGCCTTGTTGTAAAGATGCTCCTTTGTCCACTCCTCATAGGGCCGTGCCTTGCCACCTTTCTTGCCGGCATCGGGGGTGTTGGCTATTCGTGCGGATTTTTCTTTGCTGTACCCTTTTTCACGCAGGGCCTCATATTTTTCTTCATCTTTTATACTCGGATTTGGCATGATATCAGTTCTTATGTTCAATGAAAAAGTCATCAGTTGCCATCAAATTTCATGAAATATAATCTTGGCCATTGCCCCGATTGCCATTTTTCTTGCCTGTAAACAGTTATCAATGAGTTGGTCACTCAAAATGATACCATTATGTGCTTTAGGGTCAAGATTTAAATTTTTTAGGTCAATGGAGCTCGGTGAAGGATTTTATCTTAGGGGTATAAACATTTAAAAGCAAAAGTTATGAACAACGATCGATTGGAAGGAAAATGGAAACAGGTGAAAGGTAAGTTCAAACAAAAATATGGTGAGCTTACGGATAACGACCTTGCATACTCCGAAGGGAAGTTTGAGGAGATGTTGGGCAAACTACAAGAAAAGACCGGTAAGGCAAAGGATGAATTAAAAAGGGAAATAGAAAGCCTTTAATGGCCAACCTTTTTGTGTTATCCTATACAATGGCCCTTTGAATCAACAAAGGGCCATTGTATTTATGAATATTTCATCCTACATGGAATTTTCCATATCAATGCCATGTACTTTGCCCAAAAGTTGCCCCTTCACTGCTCCCCAATCAGATTGCAAAGCCAAAAATGTAGAGGTAAAGACCGATACACTAGTTCTGTGTTTTTAAATATTCTTGATATAACCTTTTCATTTCATCAGGGGAAAGTTTCCAATATTCAATCAATGGATTTTCTTTGACCTTTTCATGGTATTCATCAATGAATTTTTGGCTCAAGGAGTCATTGTCCCCATATGTTAGCCTCAATCCATCCAAATCTTTGTGAAGCTTTTCTTGAATATCGGCATATGCAGGGTCTCCATAAATGTTGTTCATTTCGTTGGGGTCTTTCTTAAGGTCGTACAGTTCCCATACATCCAAGTCATAGTAGAAATGGATCAACTTATAACGATCTGTGGTAATGCCGTAATGCCGTCTTACATCGTGTTCGGAAGGATGTTCGTAATAATGGTAATAATGCGCATTTCTCCAATCCTTGGGCGTTTTTCCCTCCAAAATGGGCACTAGACTTTTTCCTTGCATATCCCTGGGAATTTCGGTTT
>QNXU01000366.1 GCA_003973485.1 Bacteroidota bacterium
ACTTCAAAGGCGATAAAGTCTAAAGTAGAATCATTGATTAATTTTTGAATTACTTGGTAGGCTATTGTGGTTTTACCTGACCCCATAAATCCTTTACTGAAAACTATCGGACATAAATTTTTTGTGTCTTTGGCTATTTCAATAATTTTTTTAACTGAATTTGATATTTCCTTCTCACGCTTCACGTCAGCACCTCTACGAATTGTATCGTAATTGGGCTGTTCACCTAACAGAAAAGATTCGTTTTTAATATAAGGATGGACTGAGGATTTACAAAGCTGCTTGATAACTCCTTCAGTCTTTAAGGAGAGTTTTGAAGGAAGTTTTAGTAATTTTTCATTAGAGTCATAAAAATAGATTTTTTTTGCTCTGACAATACTATTTCCAGCCTGTTCTTCCCATTGACGATACAGTTTGAAAAATTCTTTCATACTGTAATTAATGATCGAGACATTTTTAGATGCGTAGTATTCATAACGAGTTTCAGAAACATAGGGATCCACATTATAAAGTATCCTTCTTCTTCTATAATTTGTACTATCCATTTTATTTAAAATGAATGAGGCTAACTTGTCAGAATAGCTATATCCAATACTGAGAAATGTTATTCGATCTGATAGCCCTTTCAAACTATTAAAAATCTCATTATAAAAGGAATTTGATTCCTCAAAATCTTGACTTGAAAACACTAGAGGATACTTACTTTTATCAGATATGCAACCATTTAGTTTTATATACTTTATTTGAGAAGAATCAGCAGTATAAAAAGATTCTTCTTTGGAGCGAATAGTCTTTAATTCCAACTCATTTGTATCCCTAGATTCATCATATGCATGCTCCAATAAGACATCATAATTTGTGGTTATAATTTGATTCCATGGCATATTTATTATACTTCTATGGGCTTCTCCCACTTCTAATCGTCTTAGTAGCGTTTCAACAAAGTTGTCAAAATCATTTCTATCAAACCAGGAATTTGTTTGCAGTATATCAACAAATTCTATTATGTCTTCAGTTTCTAAATTTTTGCCAATTTTTTCTTCATATAATTGGATTATGTCTTTACTGAGAAACGTTTTATTTGTTATTGATGCACCAGCCCCTAAAAATAAAATAGTATTACCTTTTTTTATTTTCTCAAATAACTCGTGTAATTGTGTAATATGATTTTCGTCTTTTTTTAATATATGCATTACTCGTCCTAAATAAGTGTTTCAGTTTTATAAGGGTGATAGAATAAATAGCATCAGGTGCGTAGTTTGTGCTTTATTTGTTTTATAGGTATTGATTTTTTGATGGTGCATTTTTGCCAGTGCCTAAATCCAGCATCGTAAATAATATCTCTAGCAATTTGTTCAGGGTTTTGGTTGGCTAATTCAGTCATTTATGGATTAATTTGATAAAATAATGACTTAAATTAAGGAGAAAATTTTGAGAATCACATAAGATGACCGTATTATTCGATGAATATTTGGAATCTTGAATTTGTATAAGCAATAGAATAATTAAGTATTATCATCTTTTGCATTCTATGATAATTAGAATGAATACACCGAAAAAAAATTGATAGTCTTTCTAAATCAATTAAAACAACAAATTTTAGTCAAAAGACAAACTTTATTCAAAGGGGGACAAACTTTATTCAAACTCCACATATATTTTTTCAAAAATCTTCTCTGAGATATATTTTTTAAATTAGTTAGTAAAACAACTATTTTTATACGAACTTTGTCAGCAAATTGAAGTTATACCAATAATAACTTACGAAAAACAATGATACAAACTGACATTTGCATAATCGGAGCAGGACCTGTAGGACTATTTGCAGTATTTGAAGCTGGATTATTGAAGTTGCGTTGCCATTTGGTGGATGCACTTCCTCAAGTGGGAGGGCAGCTTTCTGAGATTTATCCTCAAAAACCTATTTATGATATTCCAGGATTTCCTGAAGTGAAAGCGCAGGAATTAGTAGATAATTTAATGGATCAAATCAAGCCATTTAATCCTACTTTTACTTTAGGTGAAAGATTAGATAAGGTGGAGAAAACAGCTACAGGGTTTGAATTAAGAACCTCTGACGGAACCGAAATCGATTGTAAAGCAGTAGTGATTGCAGGTGGATTGGGTTGCTTTGAACCTAGAAAACCACCTTTAAAAGAAATTGCTGATTTTGAGGGCAAAGGGGTATCCTATATGGTGAAAGATCCTGAACAATTTAGAGATAAGAATGTGATTTTAGCAGGTGGGGGAGACTCTGCCCTAGATTGGACTATTGAACTTTCTAAAATAGCTAAAAAAATCACTTTAGTTCACAGAAATGAAACCTTCCGTGGTGCGCCAGATTCAGCTGAAAAAGTTTTTGAGTTAGCCAAAGAAGGGAAAATCAATCTTTTATTGAAAAGTAACTTGGCTTCACTTTCTGGAAATGGTAAATTGAACAAGGTTAAAATTACTGGAGCTGATAAATCTGAAATGGAATTGGAAGCTGATTATTTAGTGCCTCTATTCGGTTTAAGCCCTAAATTAGGCCCTATTGCAGATTGGGGATTAAGCATTCATAAAAACCAAATTGAAGTGAATACTACAGACTATTCTACTAATGTTCCTGGTATTTATGCAATTGGTGATATTAATACCTACCCAGGTAAATTAAAGTTAATTTTATGTGGTTTTCACGAAGCGGCTTTGATGGCTCAATCAGCGTTCAAGCATATCTATCCTGAAAAGCATTTAAGTTTTAAATATACTACAGTAAACGGTATCGAATCTTTCTAATTGATTTATATTTGTGGCTTATAAATTAAATCTGCAAGCATTAAATTATGAGTGATATTAAAATTAAAGTGCAAGATTATTCTGGTGATGTACAAGAATTAGAAGCTCCAACTGATATGGGGTTGAGCTTGATGGAATTCTTAAAGGCCAATGAATACCCTATTCTGGCCACTTGTGGTGGAATGGCACTATGTGCTACTTGTCACGTTAAGGTGGAAAAGGGATTTGATGCCTTGGATGAACCAGGAGATGATGAAATGGATCAACTTGATGTATTGCCAAATGCAGAACACAATAGCCGTTTAGCATGCCAATTAAGATTAAATCCTGATATGGATGGGATGATGGTGCGACTTGCAGCAGATGAGGAATAAATAGATTTAGATTTTTTTATGGAGAGCACTTGCAGCATTGTAAGTGCTTTTTTTGTTTTTAAAGTGGAAAAAATACGGGCTTTTCATTCAAAAAGGCTTGCACTTGCTGAAAAACTATTACACTGAAATCACTGCCAATAAAGAAATGAAATACTTTTTTGTTATTTAATCTGTTTTACGCAAGCCCTAAATATAATTTTAGAAGCTTGCTTTCTCAATTAATATAATATTTACTTCCGTATAAATTGACTCTTAGTGGTCAACCTATATCAGGAATGTACATTAGACAGACTTCAAGTTTCCTACTTCAAACTCTGTCAATACTCCAATAATTCCGCTTTCTATTTCTGAAACTTTAGTCTCTTTTTACTTTGGATTTATTCCAATT
>QNXU01000345.1 GCA_003973485.1 Bacteroidota bacterium
TCAAAATTTTCCATTCAAAACAATATGATTTGGTTTACAATCTTGCCTTTTATTTTTGCAGCTTCTCTAACATTTGTTATAAGTGCAATGATAGGGCAATTTACTTGGATTCCATTCGCATTCTTTTTTGCACAAAGCTTTTTAGCATTTTCTCTTTTAGAGGCTGTTAATTATGTTGAACATTATGGACTAAGAAGAAAGAAAATTGATGAAAATCGATATGAAAGAGTTGAGCCACACCATTCTTGGAATGCAAATCACATGGTCAGCAACTTTTTCTTATTTCAATTACAGAGGCATTCAGACCATCATTATAATGCAATAAAGCGATATCAGGTATTGGATGATTACGAAAAAGCTCCTCAACTTCCAGCAGGCTATCCAACCATGATTTTATTGGCACATATACCGCCATTGTGGTTTAAAGTAATGAATCCTAAACTTGAGAAATGGAATAATCTTAAATCTGCTTAACTAATGATTTGTCATGAATTAGAATTGCTTTTTATCTGAGTAGCCAAAATAGTAACACACAGTGCCATAACTGCTATAAATGAAAAAGAGACTTGTAAATTTAACCAAGATGCTAAATAGCCAATCAGTGGAGGGCCTAACAAAAAGCCAAAAAATCCCATAGTAGAAACGGCAGCTAAGGCAACACTTGAACTCATAGTTTTTGATTTCCCCGCTAAACTAAAAACTAAAGGTATAACGGAAGAAACTCCAGCTCCTATTATGAAAAATGCGATTAATGAAATGATTTTGCCAGGCAAGAGAATTAGAATTAACAAGCCAGAAAAGTTTAATACGCCACTAAAAAAAACTACTTTCTTAACTCCAAATTGAGTAGTGAAATAATCTGCTACAAACCTCGTACCTGCCATACTTACCATAAAAAAGGTATATGCTAAGCCTAGTATATCTTTTGGAGCATTAACTACCTTTTTGTAATAAACACCACTCCAATCAAACATAGTGCCTTCACACATCATGGAACAGAAGGCAATAATACCCAATAACAATAATGGTTTATCGGGTATAGCAAAAATTGGTTTATCTTCATTTTCGTCAGTTTCTGATTTAATTAAAAACTTAAAACTAATGACAGAGGCGACTATACTAGCACTAAAGATGATAGTATAATGATATTGCAAAATAACTTCATTGCCAATCATAATAGCACCAATAATGGCACCAAAAAAACCAGCCAAACTCCACATACCGTGAAAACTAGCCATTATATTTTTTTTGTATTCTTTCTCTAAACTAACTGCTTGGGTATTGATCGCAATATTGACCATATTACCCATTAGCCCAAAAAGAAATAGCACAAACCCAAGTAGAAAAATATTTTCTGAAAGAGAAATTGCTATTAAAGAAATAAGATAAAGTAATATTGAAAGACGAGTAACTAAAAAACTATTCCACTTGGCAACTAGATATCCTGCAATAGGCAAAGAAATAAAGGAGCCTATGGGCAACATTAAGAGTAAAGTTCCTAATTCCGCTTCTGAAAGAGAAAATTTTTCTTGAATACTGGGGATTCTCGATGCCCAACTGGCAAATGTAAGGCCATAACAGAAAAATATTGTACTAATTGCCCCTCTGGCTTTCCATAGCGGGTTTTCAATAAATTGAATCATTAAATCTAATTAATAAAAAATTAGCAGAAATTAAGCTAAATTTCGGTTAATAGTACCATTTTGATCGACCTCTTCTCAACATTTTTCGTACATCACGTATAAATGCTAAGACCAAGTATAGTAAAATTGGTGACCCAAAAGTTAAAAACGAGGAATAAATAAAAAATATACGAATATGAGAAGTAGGAATATCCATCATTTCACCCAGTCGAGTGCATACACCAAAGGCTTGATTTTCGATGAATTGTTGAACTTTTTTCATAATATCCCTTAAATTTAAACAAATAAGGCAAAAGCCTCGTTGATAATTCGATAAATTTAGAATTCTTTTCTTAAATTTACTAAATACATTGGAATAGTTCCAATATAAATATAATTTCGCATTAACTTCCAAACATAATCAAATAATGAATCAAATGAGACAATTATTTTACGCAGCTGTTCTTTTAGGAACAATGACTTTTTCAGGTTGTGCATTAAACAAGATGATGCAAGCAGCTGAAGAGCAAGCTATCGATGTAACTCCAAATCCTCTTGAGCTTCATGGCGAAGAGGTAGCATTTACGGTAGATTTTCAATTACCTTCAAAAATGCTTAAAGATGGAATCACTTATACGGTAAATCCTTATTATGTATATGGCGATAAAGAAATTGCCCTTGATGCAGTTGACTTTAAAAAAGCTGATTATCCTAATAGTGATACAGAACCTGTAAGAACTAGCCAAGAATTTACATTCAATTATGAAGATGATATGAATGTTAAAGGAGAGTTAGTAATGCAAGGGACTGCAACAATTGAGAAAAATGGTAAATCTGCTTCTACTGACAGAAAAACTTATGCAACTGGTATTATAACTACTTCTCAAATGGTTATGCCGTCTTATCATGCCGCTTATGCTGATCATGGGTATAATAACAAAGAAGAATTAATACCGACTAATGTGAACTTCTATTTTGATCAAGGTAGATCTGTACTTAAGTCTTCTGAATTAAGAAGCGATAGAGGTCAAAAATTCAACGCTTTTATTGCAGATAAAAACGTAACAAGAACTGTTACAATCACTGGTACTCACTCACCAGAAGGTCCTGAAAGAATCAACAGTAATTTATCAGAAGATAGAGCTAAAGCAATCGAAAATTACTACAAAAGACAAATGAGACGTTATGACTATAAAGGCATGGCGGATTCGATTGAATTTATCTTAAAACCTGTAGTTGAAGATTGGACTGATTTCAAAAAAGCTTTAGCAGATTATAGCGGAATTACTGATGCTCAAAAAAGTGAGTATACTGACATCGTAAATGGTTCTGGAAGCTTTGAAGAAAAAGAAGATAGATTACAAAAATTATCTACTTACAAAAAAGTTTTTAAAGATATCTATCCTGATTTAAGAGCTGCTAAAACTGAAGTTTTAACAGTAAAAGAAAAGAAATCAGATGCTGAAATCTCTGTTTTAGCTAAGCAAATTGCTGCTGAAGAAGTTACTGCTGACACATTATCACTTGAAGAATTAATGTATGCTGCAAGCATGACTCCTTCTTTAGAAGAAAAAGCAAATCTTTTAAAAGCTGCTACTAAGAAAAATGATGATAGCCCAGTGGCTCATAATAACTACGGTGCAGTTCATTTAGAATTAGCTATGGATGCTGAAGGAAACGAGATGACTACTTTAGTTGAGCAAGCTGTAACTCATTTTGAAATTTCCAATAAGAAATCAGAAAATGCTGAAGCTTATGCTAATTTAGCTACAGCTTATGCAATGCAAGGAAACTATGAAAAGGCTTATGATGCTGTATCTAAAGCAAATGAAATGACTTTAAGCAGTGAAAATGAAAGAGGACTAATGGGTGTTAAAGGTTCATTAGAAATCA
>QNXU01000350.1 GCA_003973485.1 Bacteroidota bacterium
TTTAAATATACTAAAACTTTTAGATTACGCTAAAAACTTTAGCACTATAGAGGAGTTTTTAGATGAATTTAGCACCTCAAATATCGAGCTAGCTAAAGATGGCAAGGGTGGCTTAGAGATTATGACAATCCATGGCTCTAAAGGTTTAGAATTTAAATATACTATTGTACTAGATAGATTTGGCGCTAATGCACCAAATAGAGATATGCTACTTTTTGAAAACTCTAGCCCTATCAAGTTAGAGAAAATACACTACAAAAGTAGTAAAAAAGAGACTGTCAGTGCTGTTGGAAAAGAAGTATATGCACTTAAGAATGATGACCGTTCGGTTGTTTACACCCCCTTTAAACCTTTCTCCTTGGAACCAGAAAATTTTAACTTAGCCGAAAAACTCATGCAACATTACTTGCAAAAATGCACACAGAGAAGTGCACTGTTCTCTCCCAGAGTGATTATACATCCTGACAAGACCTATCTTAGTGAGGCGGAAGAGCAGGCCTACCGAGAGCTTGCTTTGAGTGCTGGTGCGCGAGAAGTTGTAGTTTATGTTGGGAAGCGGCTTGAAGATGATGCACTTCAACTGGATGAAATCACGGTTACTTATACTCAAAAGAATAAATTTCACCGTGATAGCAGTTTTATTGTTTCAAAACTGCCCCTAAAGGATATCGAAAACCCACAGGTGTATAATTCCATTCCAAAAACTATTTTGAAAGAACAGGTAGTAACCAATATGAATGATGCATTGAAAAATGCGACTGGTGTCACCCGTTTATGGGAATCTACTGGACGAGGTGGAGATGGTGCTGAATTCTATTCGATGAGAGGATTTTCTGTGCAACCTACTTTAGTTAATGGTATGCCGGCTATCAATAATGCTGGACTAGATCCTGCCAATGTAGAATCAATTGACATTATTAAAGGCCCTTCTGGAACGCTTTTCGGTAGCCCTGTGATATCTTACGGTGGTATGATCAATATCACAACCAAACAGCCCTATGAATCATTTGGCGGATCAATCAATTACATAACTGGAAGTAATGGATTAAATAGAATTGCTGCCGATGTGAACACAAAAATTACTGATCAATCTTTTGCAAGAGTGAATATGGCTTATAATAAGCAAAACTCTTTTCAGGATGCTGGTTTCAGCGAGTCTTTATTCATTGCTCCTTCTTTCAAGTTTAAGCCATCTGAGAAATTAACTTTCTTAGTGAACACTGAGTTTTTAAAAAGCGAAAGCGCCAACAATCCTATGATTTTCTTAAATAGAGGTGCAGAGCTTTCTTATTCTAGTATTGATGTATTTAGCAATGCATATACACGATCCTTTAATTCCAATGATTTGACTATCCAAAATCCTTCTTTCGGATTACAGGCTCAGGCTCTTTATGAAATTTCTGATAACTGGACTTCCCAAACGGTAGTTTCCCGCAGCAATACTAAAGCCAATGGTTTCTATCATTATTTATGGGATTTAACGGATGGAGAAAATTTTGCTCGCTATATTTCAAAAAGAAATAGTGAAACCAACACTACCGACATCCAACAAAATTTCTTGGGCGATTTTAAAATTGGTGGATTAAGGAATAGAATCGTAATTGGTCTAGATTATTATAATTCAGTCTTAAGAGATAACAGCTCTGGCTATGTGCAAAATGGTACGGTCAATATTCAAACACAAGAGGATACTGGCATATTAACAGCAGCGGGAACAAATGCATTTTTGGAAGAAAATTTTGCGGGCATTAATGAAGCCTCCAATGAAGTGATGAGTGCCTACATTTCTGATGTAATCAATATCACTCCTTCCCTATCTGCTATGGCTAGTGTTAGGCTAGATAGATTCTCAGGTAAACCTTCTATTTACGCTGCAGAACCAATAGAAGAACAATATGCAGTATCTCCAAAATTCGGTTTGGTATATCAAATTCTGGATGAGAGACTATCAGTTTTTGGGAACTATATGAATGGATTTGTTAACCAAGCTCCTCAGCAAGTGGCTGATGTGGATGGTTCTAATCCTAGATTAAAAAGCTTTGATCCTGAAAATGCGAACCAGTATGAAGGAGGAATTAAATCAAATTTCTTTAATAATAGATTGAGCGCAACTGCTAGTTACTATCATATTTCGGTAGCCAATAGATTAATGACTGATCCAGAAAATATTAATAATTCTATCCAAGGTGGTGAAGTAGTGAGCCAGGGATATGAGGTAAGTCTGACTGCAAACCCAATTGCAGGATTAAATTTGATTGCAGGATACAGCAATAATGACAGCGAGGTAACAAAAGATTATGAGGCTTCTGGCTATCTGGGATTGAGACCGGAAGAAGCAGGACCTGCAGAATTATTCAACTTCTGGGCAAGCTATAGCATTCCAAGTGGGGATTTAAAAGGATTAGGAATTGGGTTTGGAGGAAATGGTGCTAGCGAGCATAAAACTTTAAATAGAGCCAATACCGGTACCTTTGTGTTACCAGCTTACCAAGTATTTAATGCTTCATTATCCTACTCTACTTTCCAGTACGATATCATTCTAAAAGCAAACAATATAACAGATCAGCGATACTATTCAGGATGGTCAACAGTAACACCACAAAACTTAAGAAATTATTCTTTGAGTTTAAATTTTAAGTTCTGATTTCTTGCACACTCTTAAAAGTAGTCAGTAACTCTAAACCAATAGCTCAGGCTCAAGCCTGGGCTGTTCTGGTTTCTTCACACTTGAAAGAAAATAAATGAAGAAAATAACAAATAAAATTCATCTCGTGCTAGGCTTAGGATCAGGCCTGGTTGTATTTATAGTTGCCATTACGGGATGCCTGTGGGTTTTTAGAGAAGAAATAAAAGCCGTAACACAAGAAGAACTCATAATTGAAAACTCGAATGATGATTTCCTCAGCATTACTGAAGCAGAAAAAATTGCACATACAGTTTATCCCGATAAATTAATACATGGCATTCTCTATGATGATACATCAGAGCCTATTGAAGCCATATTTTACCAGACAGAACCTCTTTTTTATAGCTCTGTATTTATTCACCCTACTCAGGGCACTATTCTTAAAACTGAAAACCATTTAACCGGCTTCTTTGCTTTTGTATTGGATGGTCATATTCATCTTTGGCTGCCAGAAGCCATCGGAACTCAAATCGTAAAATGGTCAACAGTTCTTTTTTTACTTTTAGTCATTAGCGGAATTTATCTTTGGTGGCCAAGAAATAAAAAAAATAAAAAGCAACGATTCAAATTTGATTGGAAATCCACCACTAAATGGAAAAGAAAAAATTTTGATCTCCACAGTATTTTTGGTTTCTATGTGAGCATATTCGCCTTGATTTTTATTCTTACTGGTTTGATCATGGCTTTCCCCATCGTAAATAAAGCCGTTTACCGGGCGATGGGCGGCCAGAAAGAAGCTACTTTCCTCATTCCCGATGGTTCAAAACGTGATTCTACTGATACGCCTAAATCCATAGATCAACTATTACAAAAATTACAGAAAGAATAT
>QNXU01000124.1 GCA_003973485.1 Bacteroidota bacterium
GAAATAGACAATAATTTAGTTGAGAACAGCATAAGGCCACTCGCCATCGGACGGAAGAACTATTTGTTTGCCGGCTCTCACCAAGCTGCAGAAATGACGGCCGCCATGTATTCCTTCATGGCTACCTGCAAGAAGAACAATGTCAATGAACTGGAATGGCTAAAGGATGTGTTTGAAAGAATACAATCCCACAAACAGAAACACCTTTATCAACTGCTGCCCAACAACTGGGAGAAATATAAAAACAGCTGATGGTTAAAAATAACTCCTCTCCTAGTCTGATAGAGATGGTTTGGTCGGATGGATACGATGAAATCAAAATATTGCCGTTGGATCAACAAAAAGTAAAATTAGAAAAAGCAATACTTGACTGGAAAGGCGATCAAGAACAAACCGATGATATTTCCTTTGCTGGAATAAGATTTTAAATTAAAGGTTTGGCTAACAACATCCTGCTGGGATTAACCATCTTTATTAAAAAGCTTTTTAATCCGGTTAAACAGTCCATTATTCTGCTTACCATCTTCATCAAAATCCTTGGTTTTTTCTTTCTCAGGATTAGTAAATAGCTTCTTAAAAAATCCATCTTCTTTTACTGGCGGACAGTCTAATAATCTTTCCGCTTTATTTGAAAGCTCAGCAAATTCACTATAACTGTATCGCTTTAAATCCGGATCATTATTTACTTTTTGCATCCACAAACCAAATACTGGCAAAGCAGAATTTGCTCCCTGCCCTATTGAAGTGCTTCTAAAACCTATGCTTCCATTATCTGAACCAGTCCAGCTTACAGTAACCAAATTAGGTAATAAGCCTACAAACCATCCATCTCTGTTATTCTGAGTAGTCCCTGTCTTTCCAGCAATATCATTTTCCAATTTATATTTCCAGCGCAACCTAGAGGCAGTTCCTGAATTGACAACCTCTTGCATCATTTCCAAAATCATTTCTTGATTAAGATCTGAAAAAGCTTTTTCAGATTCATTTTCAGGCTTAAATTCTGCTAAAACCGTTCCGGATGCATCTTTAATTTTTTCAATAAAATATGGGCTGGATGCTTTGCCTTCATTTAAAAAGGAAGAATATGCAGTTGCTAATTCAAGCATACTAAGTTCTGCTGTACCCAAAGCTAATGAAGCAACCTCTGGTAGAGTAGATTCTATCCCAACTGCTTTAGATAAATTAATTACGGATGGAATACCCGTTTCTTCCATAATTTTAACAGAAACTGTATTCATGGATTTTCTTAAAGCCTCCTGCATATTGACATTGATATACGTATAATCTTCATCATCACTGTTAGTGGGCTTCCATCCTTCCAGATTTTCATAAGAAACGGCTCTTGCAGGGAAATAATCACAAGGCTTCACACCATTTTCCAGAGCTGCCATATAAACCAAGGGCTTAAAGGTAGAGCCAACTTGTCTTTTACTCTGTTTAACATGATCATATTTAAAATATTCAAAATCGATTCCCCCAATCCAAGTTTTAATAGCTCCAGAGTTTGGATCCATGGCAACAAATCCGGATTGTAAAGTTTTTAATGAATGTTGAATACTATCGATTACACTCAAGGTTTTTACATCACTTCCTGACCAATCGAAAACTTGCATTTCTTTCTTTTCATTCAGAATTTTAACGATTTCCGATTCTGACTTTCCTTGATTTTTTAGTGCTTTATAATGATAAGATCGCTTTATGTATTGTTCATAAACTGCTTTCTTTTTCCAAGGAGCAAGATTGCCCCAATTATTTTCAAATGCTTTCTGCAATTCCTGCATGTGCTTCTTCATGGCTGATTCAGCATATCTTTGCATTTTCGCATTGAGCGTGGTATGAATTTTTAATCCATCACCATAAATGTCTACGGATTCACCATTTTCTTTCTCATAAGCTTCCGCCCATTTCACTAATTCTCTTCTCACTTGTTCTCTAAAATAAGGGGCAATTCCTTGATCCGCTTTTACTGGATGATAATCAAGTTTAATTTCTTTAGCAATAGCTTTTTCATAGTCTTCTTTACTTAATTTATCATATTTCTTCATTTGAGAAAGCACTATATTTCGTCTTTCAAGGCTATTCTCAGGGAAAATTCGTGGGTTATAAGTATAGGTAGCTTTTAAACTGCCCACCAGTATTGCCGATTCTTCTAAACTCAAATCTTTTACTGATTTATTGAAAAAGGTTTGTGAAGCTGCTTCAATTCCAAAAGTATTATCTGGAAAACTAACAGTATTAAGATATAAGGTTAGCAATTCTTCCTTTGAATAAATTTCTTCAAGGCGTTTGGCAATTATAGCTTCTTTAATTTTAATAGCTATAATTTCAATTCTATGAGAATATTCTCTTGGGAATAAATTTTTTACCAGTTGCTGAGAAAGTGTACTTCCTCCGCCTGCTGAGCGATCTTGAAGTATTACAGTTTTAACTATTACTCTAAGCAAACTTCTGTAATCGATGCCAGAATGTTCAAAAAAACGAACATCTTCAGTAGCGACCAATGCATCAATTAAGTGCTGAGGCAACTCATCATAGTTGACATTTGATCTATAGCTACGATATAAATATCCGATATCCTCATCGTTTTCATCTAATATTTCCGTTGCCTGGGCATTTTGGATATTGACTAGCAATTTGTCATCTGGTAATTTACCAAATAAGCCAATATGAATACTAAAGATAAATAATGCTAACAGAAATAAAGCTGCACCAATAAGTAGGGATGTAGCTTTAATAATTCGATGTTTGAGTGTTTTTTTCTTATTCTTTTTTGGCATGCTAACTAATTATCCTGCGAAGAACGGAAAATCACTTTGAAAAGTGTAATAGAAAAGGCAATTTAGAAGAGAAATTTGAACAAAAGCTGAATTTTTTGATTAAATCAAAACAGAAAGATTGTATGTTTGTACACTCAAAAAAAGAATGATATTGTGAGTAAAACGATAAGAATTGGTGGCGTACCAGAACATTATAATACCCCTATTCATTTAGCGATTGAATCAGGTGCAATTGAAAATGAAGGCCTGAAGATTGAATGGAAAACCTATGAAGGCGGAACTGGTGAAATGCGAGATGCTCTCATCAACAATGAAGTAGATATTTGTGCTATTTTAACCGAAGGAATTGTTAGTGGGATTTTACAAGGCGTCCCCGCCAAGATTATTAGTGGATATGTAAAAAGTCCTCTTATCTGGGGGATTCATAGCGGTACTGAAAATCCTATTAAAGATCATAAGGAAATTTATGATAAGAAATTCGCCATAAGCAGAATTGGTTCAGGATCTCATTTGATGCCTATAGTTGATGCACTTAACAATGATAAAAAGATAGATGAATCCCAATTTCATATCATAAATAACCTAAAAAGCGCATTAGTATCTCTTGAAAAGCAAGAAACTGATGTTTTCTACTGGGAAAAATATACCACAAAGCCTTATGTTGAAAGAGGTGAATTGAAAAGGATTGGTGAATATGTAACGCCTTGGCCTTGTTTTGTTTTAGCTGCTTT
>QNXU01000226.1 GCA_003973485.1 Bacteroidota bacterium
ATTCAATGGTATATTTATTAAGTTGATCTAGAACCTTCTTAGTACTTCTGAATTCCATATCAATGGTGATATTATTTTCTTCTGCGTAGTTAGATAATTTTTGCTCATCACCCCAAAAATGTTTACTTATGTCATTTAAATTTATTACACCTCCTGCAGTATTGATGTAATCATGTACTCTTTTTCGAAAGGTACTCTCCTCCATTTTTTCTCCTGTCAAGTTATCTATTGGCACATCAACGTGATTTAACATCCCAATAAATGTTCTTGTGTCTTCTTTGCTTTTGTTTACAATATCTGCTTCAATCCATTTTATGAAATATTCGGATGTATTTCCTTTAACATGGGTAAAATGTAAATATCTATCATCTCCATTCAATAATTTAGCTGTTTCTATTCGAACAGCCATTGCAAGGTTTTCTGTCTTAATAATCTTAGTTAATTGAACAATAAATTCATTATTTGAGTCTGATTTCTCTAATGTCACTTCTTTTGAATCTCTAACTATGAAAACAGATACAAATTCAGTCCCATTTATTTCATATTCAATAAATATTACATAACCACCTGTCGCGAATATAACCCCTAGTAAAATATCTTTAAGTCTATTAATAGATTTAACAGAGAATTCTTTAAAGTCATCATCCGTATCATTATTTAAAAAAATATTTAGGGATTTTTGAAATACATCTTGATCCTCTAAAAAATTAATTTTTATTACTCTCTCATCCTTATTAAATGATTTGGATAACTTTTCTGTCAAAAATGTAACTTCGTTCTCAATAGGAATTAAATTTTCAGATAAGTCTAAATGAGCTTCTATTACTCCTTGTTCCTTAGATATTTGGTGAATTATTATTCGTGTTACTTCCATGTTTTCTTTAAGCTGTTAGGTTTTGATTAAGTTCTATAATTACATTCTCCATCTCTTCTCCAAATAAAGCCCACATTTTCCCCCGACCTCCTTTGGCATCAAAAGGCGTATAGTCTAAATCATCGGCTTCTACATGGAAACTATTGGCAATATGATCTTTCATCATACGCAACCATTCCATTTGGTCTGAGGTGAATTTATTATGCTTCCCTGCATTTTGTTTAAATACCCAATCTTGAAAGTTTTTATCTACTGTTTTATGGTAGGGGGTAAGTTCTTTATCAATTCCACTTACTTTCCTGATTAAGGAAACTAAGGCAACCAATTCATTTTTAGGGCTATTCTCCTTTACATTTTCCAATTGGTTGTAAGCTTCCCATACGTAATGAGGGGCAAGTAATGGCTTTTCTCTTTTGAGCTTTTCCATAAGCTCTTTTATCATTTGATAACTCAAAGCTCTTCGGTTATAAGCTTGATCATAAAAAATGCTCAAAGCAGTAATTTCGTCTTTATGTTCTTCAATGTAAATGGAGAATTCTTTCACTACATCTTTGGCTTTATCCGTAGTAAAACTATCCCATTCCGCACTGATAACCTTATCTTGATTGATGGTGTCAATTACCTGATCATGAACTTTGCGTACATTTTCAATATACTCATTTAATTCTCCCGTGAAGACTTGAGTAGCTTCATTACGTTTTTGCTCTAATGCCTTGTTAATTGCTTTCCCAATATCATCAGGTGAAGAACCAGCATATCCTCTCTGAGTATCTTCTTCAATTTGAGAGGTGGTGTCAGGGTCATAAGCCTCCAGTAGTTCTTTGCTAATCGTATTTAAGGCTTTCCCATTGGTAAGTTTTAAAAGTTCTGTTTTTTCGTTTTCGGTAAGTTGTTTGTCTAATCGTATCAAACGATTGGCAAGTGAAGTAAATAAATCTTCATCCTGAGCACCCATTGCTACTGCACCCAATAAATCTTTAAGCGGAGTTCCAGGCTTTCGTTCTAGCGGTCGGCTATCGGTTTTCTTAGATTTGGTAGCACCCACGGCATCCACTATTACAAAGTGGGTTTTGGTGTGCTTAGCGGTACGGGTAACTTTTTGCAAATCATCAAAATTGATGGTGCGCGTACCCCGACCTTTCATTTGCTCAAAATAATTAATGCTTTTCACATCCCGCATAAAGAGTAGTACTTCCAATGGCTTTACATCAGTACCAGTAGCAATCATATCCACGGTAACCGCAATTCGTGGTGCCCATGAATTACGAAAGCGATTCAATACCGATTTTGGATCTTCTTCAATTTTATAGGTCAGCTTTTTACAAAAGTCATTTCCCTCGCCAAATTCTTCTCTTACGATATTGATAATATCATCCGAATGGCTGTCTGTTTTGGCAAAAATCAATGTTTTAGGCACTTCAAACTCACCCTTTTCATCAAATCGGTCTGGGAAGATTGTAGGGAGTGCTTTTTTAAAAGCCTGAATGATAGTCCTGATTTGATTGGGATTTACAACGTCTTTATCCAGTTTATTGGTAGTGTATTCATAATCTTCATCCAATCTTTCCCAGCGTTGCTTTCTGCTCTGCTTATCTCTTTTTTCGATAAACTGTTCTGTTTTGGCTTCAATTTTACTGCCTTTCTTGCTGATTTCTGTTTCTATGGTAAATACATCATAAGGAACATTTACTCCATCGGAAACGGAATCTTCATAGGTGTATTCACTCACTACATTTTGATTGAAGAAACCAAAAGTCCTTTTATCAGGGGTGGCCGTTAAGCCAATCAAAAAAGCATCGAAATAATCGAGTACTTGTTTCCACAAATTGTAAATAGAACGGTGAGCTTCATCTATAATGATAAAATCAAATTGCTCAATTGGGTTTTTACTAGTGTATTCTACCGGCAGAGGTTCTTTTTTCTGCCAATTCCAGCCTTTTTCATTTGGATTCTCTTTTTCAACATCCTCATCCAATTCTTGCCCTTTCAAAATGGAGTAGAGTCTTTGAATGGTAGAAATACATACCTGACTATCTGTAGCTATATAGCTTGAACTTAGCCTTTGTACATTATACAGTTCTGTAAATTTTCTATTATCGTCAACTGGTTGATATTTCAAAAACTCTTGTTCGGCTTGCTCTCCCAAGTTTTTTGTATCCACCAGGAATAAAATTCTTTTGGCATCCACATGCTTTAATAATCTGTAAGCAAAAGTGCAGGCAGTAAAAGTTTTTCCTGCACCAGTAGCCATTTGAATCAAAGCTTTTGGGCGGTTTTCCTTAAATGAATTTTCAAGATTATTAATGGCTTTGATCTGAGCAGGTCTTAATCCTGTTTCAGGTAAAGTGGGCATTTTTTTTAGCCTTGCCCTCAAGGTTTCACTTTTTTCAAACCAATCAAGTAAAGTCTGAGGTTGATGAAAATGAAAAACAGGTCTTGATCTTGGCTTAGGATCTCGGTAATCAGTAAATCGAGTAATTACCCCCGTACTTTCATAAACAAATGGAAGTGGTTCTTTATTAAGATTATACTTTAAAGAAGCATTGGCATATTGCGTAGATTGGTCTTCTACTACCGTGAGTTTTTCGCCTGATTCTTCTCTTTTAGCTTCAATTAC
>QNXU01000308.1 GCA_003973485.1 Bacteroidota bacterium
GTTTTTGATGTAAAATACTTTTGTATTGATCCAAGAACAAGAAAAGAAAAAGTATCTCGTAAAGCTATTTTACCAAAACCAGAAGGTTGGCAAGACAGACCTAAACGTGATAATAATAAAGGTGGAAATCGTGAACGCAACAACAAACGTGACGACAGAAAACCTAGAAATGACAAAAAAGACTAATTCTTTTTTTAAAAACTAAAAAATTAAACCTCGTAATTCTTTACGAGGTTTTTTTATAAAGTTTTCTTAAAAATTAATTTATCAAAGTCTACACTTTAGATTAAGGCGTAAATATGATAAACAATCATTTATTTATGCACAACTCAACACTTAACCAAAACAAATTTTTCAAATCAATTAAAAAACTTTTATCTACTCCAAAAACCAAAACTGAAAACACTCAAAATCGAGCGATATTAATAAGTTCGTTTATTTTTATTGCTTTTGGACTGTACTTACTTTCTATCTTTTATGCAGACTTAGAGACATTCAATAATAATAGAAAAGAATCTTTATTGGGTCTAAGCTTTCTCATCATTGCTGCTTCATTATTTATATACAAAACGTTTTTTTTCATATATACCACTTATAACTATTTTAATTATAAACCTATAGCATCTGTTAACGATCAAAATTTACCAACATGCACAGTAATTATTCCTGCATATAACGAAGGTAAACAAGTATATGATACATTAATAAGCATTTCAAAAAGTGATTATCCAAAAAACAAACTACAATTAATAGCTATAGACGATGGTAGCTTAGACAATACTTGGTCATGGATTAAGAAAGCTAAAGAAGAGCTTAAAGATGAATTAGAAATTTTCAAGCAACCAAAAAACCAAGGAAAAAGGCATGCGCTATATCGTGGTTTTAATTTAGGCAAAGGAGAAGTTTTTGTGACAATTGATAGCGACTCTATTGTAACTAAAGATACATTGCGCAACCTTGTTAGTCCATTTTCTAAAGATGAAAATTGTGCTGCTGTAGCAGGAAATATAAGAGTACTTAACAATAAAAAACGAATTATACCTAAAATGCTAGATGTTAGTTTTGTAATGAGTTTTGAGTTTGTAAGATCTGCAGAAAGTAACTTAAACACCGTATTATGTACACCTGGTGCGCTAGCAGCATACAAAAGAGATGCTGTATTAGCGTGTTTAGATAATTGGATTAATCAAAAATTTATGGGAAAACCATCTGATATTGGTGAAGATAGAGCTTTAACAAATATGATATTAAAACAAGGAAAAAATGTTCTATTTCAACGTAATGCTATTGCTTACACTAATGTTCCAGAAGAATATCCTGGACTATATAAAATGTTTATAAGATGGTCTAGAAGTAATGTAAGAGAAAATCTAGAAATGTCTAAATACGTATTTACTAATTTCAGAAAAAACAATAAACTAGGAGCAAGACTATTATTTATTAGTCAATTTTCTAATTTACTTCTAAGTTATCCATTTGTCTTATTCATGCTATTTTTTGTAATGATTCATCCTTTATTATTTTTAGGTACTACTCTATTTAGTATTTTAATAATTTCATCATTCTCATTACTGTTCTTTTTTACTAGATACAAATCACTACAAGGGTTTTGGGCATTTACATATAGCATTGTGTACACATTTGCATTGTTCTGGATAACTCCTTATGCTATAGCAACAGCTAGAAAACCTGGTTGGTTAACACGCTAGTTAATATTAAAGTAATTAATTGGCACAGACTATAATTTAAACTGACAAAACCTCATTTTTGCGACACTATGTCAGTTTTTAATTTTATTAATTTTTCAAAATACACTAAGGATTTTACTCAATAATTGAGAAACCTTCAATATTTACTTAGATAATTTTCACATATAACAATTTTTAAAATTAATTCTTTTTTTCGGGTGTTCCGTACAGTCCTTGTGCAATAATAAGTGTATAATATTTAAAACCAACACTTTAAAAAACATGAAAGTATTAGTTATTGGAGCAGGAAATATGGGATTAACATACTCTGAAGGTATGGCTAGCTCACCACTTTTAGGTAAGCATAATCTTAAAATATTTGATACTGATCCAAAAAAGATCGAAACTTTAAGTAAAGAACCTCATTTTGATGTTTATGATAATTTAGACGATTGTTTACCAAAAGCAGATATCGTTTTTGTAGCTGTAAAGCCATATCATAGCGAGGATTTATTTAAAGAAATGAAGCCAAAAATTAACAGTCAACAAATTATTGTGTCATTAATGGCTGGTGTAACAATAGATACAATTAAAGAACAATTAGGCGCTATTAAAGTTGTAAGAGCAATGCCTAACCTTCCAGCAAAAGTTGGTAAAGGTGTAACGTCTTACACAGAATCTGAAGAAGTTTCTAAAATTGAGTTAATCATGGTTAGAAACCTACTAGACACTACAGGTACTTCTATTCATGTTAATACAGAAAAATTTATCGATGCCTCTACAGGAATTTCTGGTAGTGGACCAGCATACGTATTCTATTTTATGCAATCTATGTTAGAAGCTGCATTAAAAATGGGCTTTTCAGATTACGATTCTAAAATTTTAGTAAGCAATACTTTTGAAGGTGCAATAGAACTTTTTAATCAATCAGATTTATCTCCAAAATCTTGGATAAATAGAGTTGCTTCTAAAGGAGGTACAACTCAAGCTGCAATAGATAGTATGGAAGATAATAATGTAAAACAGTTAATACAAGATGCTGCATATGCTGCATTTGATAGAGCTGTAGAATTAGGTAAAGACAAATAAAATGGACGACGATATTAAAAAAATTGTAGTAAAAGTAGGAACCAACGTTCTTACAAATAAAGATAACCGAATTTTAGGACCGGTTTTGAGAGAATTAGTAAGACAAATTTCTGTTTTAAATGAAAGAAATATTGACGTTGTACTAGTTTCATCTGGTTCTGCAATTGCAGGAAAAGAAGTCTTAGGCGAAATCAAAGCAACAGATAAAGCTATAAGACGTCAAATTTATTCTTCTGTAGGACAACCTCGTTTAATGCGTCATTATTATAGTATTTTTCATGATTATGGGATGCGATGTGCCCAAGTTTTAGCAACCAAAAGAGATTTTGATGCTGGTAAACACCGTGAGAACATGATAAACTGTTATCAAGGTTTATTGGCAGAAGGTGTAACTCCTATTGCTAATGAGGATGACGCCGTTTCTTTAAGTATGTCTATGTTCTCCGATAATGATGAGTTAGCAAGTTTAGTTGCAGAATTAATAGACGCAGATAGGTTAATAATTTTATCTGACACAGACGGATTATATACCGGTCATCCAGATGATGAAGATTCAGAAAAAATTACAGAGGTTACTGTTGATCAAAATGTAGAAAAATACGTCAAAGCTTCTGGTAAAAAAGAAGGCGAAGGACGTGGTGGTATGGCTTCAAAATTAAAAATAGCCAAGGGAACTGCAAAAA
>QNXU01000450.1 GCA_003973485.1 Bacteroidota bacterium
TACAGCCATTGAATTGACCTTCTACTGTAATCGTCTGACCATCTGCAAAATCTATTGAGGGTAAGGTGATAGATTGAGCAGTGCCATCTCCCAATACTGTCGCTCCACTGCCTACTCCATCTACTAATACTTCATAGGTGACTCCACTCAGTGTTCCATCTAAGCTTACTACTAAATCATCGCCTGGACATACATCAGTCGGATTTATATTCGTTACGTTTTGTGGGGCTATTGTGGTCACATTTACTGTGAAACTGCCATTCATTTGAACGACTGGGCAATTAGCATCATCTGCTCTAACACTAATAACATCTCCACTTACAAAACTTCCTGTTGGCAAGGTAATATCTAAAGGCGCATCTACACCAGCTGCAGTTTCACCACTACCTACTCCATTTACTAATACTTCATAGGTTACCGTACTCTCACTATTATCTAAACTGACAGTCAAGTCATCTCCGGAACATACTGCCGTTGGATCCGCATTTGTCACATTTTGAATGATTGGCCCAGATTCTACAACAATTCCAGTAATACTTGTAGTACATCCATTATCATCAGTAACTGTAACATCATAATCTCCTGCATCTAAATTAATTGGGTCTTCAACATCTCCTATGACCGTAGGCCCTGTCCATACAAATGAATAGGGTGTAGTTCCTCCTGTTACATCTAATTGAATTTCACCCGAACCTAAATTATCACAATCGTCTACTACAGTATTAACACTAGCTGTTAATTCATCAGGTTCGTTTATTATAAGACCAGTTACCACTCTTTCATTAAAGCTTGCATCGCTCGAAATAACTCTTACCCTATACTCTGTACCAGAACCAACATTAGTAACCAACTCAGGATTATCATTTGCTCTTATACCAAAGATATCAAAACCGTTTGAATAAGTGACTGTTCCAGTACTCACTGTTATGTTGTCACTTAGAATTATATTTAAGTCAGATGTATTATTGATAGTAGCTATTGGTATTTCGCTTCCTCCTTGTAGAAAAAATTCTACTCTGTAAGGAGCTGTACCAGGTGTAATAGTTAAATCAATTTCTCCATCTCCTCCATTGAAACAGCTTACATTCTGAGACACTGAAGCGCTTATACTGTATTGAGCTAATGCACTCTGCGGAGAAATGCTAGATAAAAACCCAAAAAATAGTATAAATATTGCCTTGTAAATCTTTCCCATACTTATAATTTTAATCCTGATAATTGCCTTGTTTCACAAAGCGGGTTCGAATCTGAATAGTTTACTACAATTTTATAAATCTTACCCTTTTCAATATTTGTAAACTCAATTTCCGAATTTCCATTTCCTGATTTAACATCTTGTGAAATGTATTCTCCTTTCTGAATGTAGAACATTTCAGCTGTAAAAGCACCAGATGCTTCAATACTTACCAAAAAACTATTTTCTTTAATTTCTTTCAATTCAAGTTTTGAAGTACATTTTTCAGCATCAAAACTGAATAAACTTATTAGTATCAGAAAAGATAATAAATATTTAATTATTCGAATCTTCATTTTAGATTAATTTAAAATCAAAAATACAAAAGAGTAACTTTTATAATCCACAAATCTAAGGTCTTTTGGTACATATATCATAAATTAATCGAAAGAAAACAATATTTCTTTGAATTTAGATACATACGGAAATAAATTCGCCTTTGGATTTTATAGCAATTCAAATATAAGTGATTCAGTTTTCTAAACAATAAAAAACAAGTAAAACTTTAAGTACTATCATTTAACTTTCTATCAAACAGTATCTTATATCGATAATTAGAATTTTTACAAATACGGATAAACCTTGTATCCACATAGGATAAAAGTGTTGATTTTGTATCTTTGCAGAAAATCAGAGAATTTTAAATAAAAATACACTATGGCTTTTGATATAGACATGATAAAAGCTGTTTATGCTGGAATGAGTGATAAAATCGCTGCAGCAAGACAGGTAGTCAACAAACCTTTAACCCTATCAGAAAAAATCCTTTATTCTCATTTATGGGATGGCAAGGCAAAAAATGCATTTGAAAGAGGTAAATCTTACGTAGATTTTGCTCCTGATCGTGTTGCTATGCAAGATGCAACGGCTCAAATGGCGCTTTTGCAATTTATGCAAGCCGGAAAAGATAAAGCAGCAGTTCCCTCTACGGTTCATTGCGATCACTTAATATTAGCAAAAGAAGGTGCTAAAGAAGATTTAAAAAGCTCATTAACTGCTTCTGGAGAAGTTTTTAATTTCTTGGAATCCGTTTCAAATAAATATGGAATTGGCTTCTGGAAGCCTGGTGCTGGTATTATTCATCAAGTTGTTTTGGAAAACTATGCTTTCCCTGGTGGTATGATGATCGGAACTGATTCTCACACGGTGAATGCTGGTGGTTTAGGAATGGTTGCTATTGGTGTTGGTGGTGCTGATGCAGTAGATGTTATGGCCGGAATGCCTTGGGAGTTGAAATTCCCTAAATTAATTGGTGTGAAGTTAACTGGAAAATTAAACGGTTGGACTTCCGCTAAAGATGTTATATTAAAAGTTGCCGGAATCTTAACTGTAAAAGGTGGAACAGGTTCAATAGTAGAATATTTCGGCCCTGGAGCACAATCACTTTCTGCAACTGGTAAAGGAACAATCTGTAATATGGGTGCTGAAATTGGTGCAACTACCTCTACTTTCGGTTATGATGATGCTATGGAGCGTTATTTAAGATCAACTGATAGAAATGATGTAGCCGATGCTGCCAATGAAGTACGTGAGCATCTAACTGGTGATGATGAGGTTTATGCTAATCCTGAGCAATATTTCGATCAAGTAATCGAAATTGATTTATCAACTTTAGAGCCACATGTAAACGGCCCTTTCACTCCGGACAGAGCCACTCCTATTTCTCAATTAAAAGCGGAAGCTGAGAAAAACGGATGGCCGACTAAAGTAGAATGGGGATTGATTGGTTCTTGTACCAACTCTTCTTACGAAGATTTATCAAGAGCTTCTTCTATTGCCAAACAAGCGGTTGAAAAAGGCTTGAAAACAAAATCTGAATTTGGTATCAATCCGGGTTCTGAGCAAGTGAGGTTTACTGCTGACCGTGATGGTCTTTTGAAAATATTTGAAGATTTAGACGCAACTATTTTTACCAATGCTTGTGGTCCTTGTATCGGACAATGGTCAAGAACTGGGGCTGATAAAGGTGAGAAAAACACCATCGTTCACTCTTTTAATAGAAACTTCTCAAAAAGAGCAGATGGAAACCCTAATACTCACGCATTTGTAACTTCACCGGAAATGGTGGCGGCCATTGCCATTAGTGGTGATTTAGGATTCAATCCATTAACAGATACCCTAACAAACGAAAAAGGTGAGCAGGTAAAATTAGATCCTCCATTTGGTGCTGAATTACCGGAAGAAGGTTTTGCTGTAGAAGACAATGGATATCAAGAGCCCGCA
>QNXU01000242.1 GCA_003973485.1 Bacteroidota bacterium
TGCTGAAATTGAAGAAATTATGAAAGGTTGATTTTTATTTATCGTTTAATAACCTTATTTTTTTATAGCCAGGATGATTATAAATAACCCGAAAATGCCATAATTTGCCCCAAAACCCTTGCCACAATGTTAATAAGTAATTGAAAAATAACAGACAGAATTATTGGCTTGAAAAATAAACTTTGACTACTTTTGTCAAAACAACAATTGTCTAATGAAGTCATTCGGTGAGATAATTAAAGATGCGAGAGAAACTAAAGGTTTGTATCTAAGACAAGTTGCAGCGGAACTTGATATTGACCAAGCCATAATAAGCAAGTTTGAGCATGGAGACAGGAAACCTTCAAAAGAACAGGTAATTCTGTTTGCTGAATTTTTCAAACTTGACAAAGAAGACTTGCTAATTGCATGGTTAAGTGATAAGGTGGTGTATGACTTGAAAGATGAAATATTAGCTGACAAAGCATTAAAAGTTGCGGAGCAGAAAATACAGTACAAAAAGAAAATAAATTAATGGAAGTAAATAGAAATATTAGGTCATCCAAAGAAGTTGTTTTGGATTACTTTAGGAATAGATCTTCAGAGTTTCTCGCAGAAGTCAACGAAGAGTTTGGTAATACACAGTACAAGCACAAAGCCAAAAAGCTTAACACACTGCTTGTTAAGACAAAAAACAACTTACTTGAAATCGTTGAACAAAAAGCGAAAAAAGAAAATTGGTCAAATGAAGAATTACTAGAAGGTGTTCTAATGGTGACTTATTGCAACTATGTTGTAATGCTTGAAGTTAGACATTCAGTTTGGCCATACGAGTACATGGCATTTTCGAGAAGAATCGGAGAATTGTGGGAGCCTTTCTGCAAACTTGCATTTGAATATCCTGTAAATGATTTAGAACTTTTTGTGCCTCCCTTATTTTCTGACGTTAAGAAAAAGCTTGCTACTGAAATTGAAGATTATATAAACACTTTAAACCTTTCACAAGAAGAAAAAGACCAGCTTCTAAAATATTACAATAAGGTATGGGGGTTGGTAACTTCAGGAGAAATAAAACTAGAACTTGACCTTCATTTCATCTTTGAAGGCAAAAAATATGTGGTTGATTTCAAAAGCGGATTTGGTTCTAATGAGAAGGGCAATACAAACCGCCTATTACTTGTAGCAAGTATCTATCATAACCTTGAAGAAGGTTATGAGCCACTTATTTTTGTTCGTTCGCCTGAAAACAACAATTATTTCAACACACTAAAGAACTCCGGAATTTGGAGTGCTTTCAGTGGTAATGAAACCTATGATGAAATACATAAATATGCAGGTTATGATATCAAGACTTGGATAAGAAACAATATTTCATGGGAAGATGACCTCAATACGGAGTTTTCCAATTTTTTGGATGACAATAACCTTTCTCAATATTTAACATGGTAATATGATTTCAGAAAACAGAATATATCAAGCGTATTACACCAAGTCTGACCCAATAGTAAATTATATGGTTTCGCTATTGAGTTTAAAAGGTTCTGAAAAAATACTTGAACCTTGCGCAGGGGACGGGGTTTTCATTGACCCTATAGTTAAAACATTTCCTGATGTTCAGGTTGATGCATTTGAGTTGAATGACAACTCATATTCAAATTTGCTTGTAAAATATTCTGACTTTAGAAATATCAATGTTAAGAAAACAGACACCCTGACAGATGTTGACCTTCAATTTCTTTGTTCAATGGGGGGTGGTTATGATGCAATTATTGCAAACCCACCCTATGGTGCTTGGCGAGATCAAGAAGAAAGAAGAAAATTAAAAAGGAGTTACAATGGCTTTTACGCCAAAGAAAGCTACTCACTTTTTCTATACAGATGTATAGAAGCATTAAATGACAAAGGAAAATTAGTGTTTATTATCCCCGATACATACTTAAACCTTCATATGCACAAGGATATTAGAAAGTATATCCTCACTCAAACTAGAATAAAGGAGATTTCCTTGTTCCCATCATCTTATTTTCCAGGAGTAAATTTCGGGTATGCAAACCTGTCAATCATTTCTCTTGAAAAGAGCTTCAACCAAAAAACAACCTTAGAAAATGAATTCTCAATAATTAAAGGGTTTAGCAAAGTCGAAGAATTAGGCAGTAATAATGACAACATTCGAACATTTAATTTAAAACAAAAGGATGTGTTGAATTCACCAGATTACTCCTTTGTAACGAACGGTGAAAAGCCTATTGTTAATTGTCTTAATCTTACTGAATTGAAGATTGGTGATATTTGTGATTGTGTCACAGGATTTTATTCGGGCAATGACAAAGATTTCTTGAAGGTTAGAAACAAGACTATTCGAAATTCAAAAAGATATGAAGCGGTTAATTTGGATTTGGTTGAATTTACTTGTGATGCCAGTTTGATTGACGGACTTACCAATGAAAAGGAATATGTTCCAATTGTAAAAGGGGGAAATCGCAAATATTATAAACCTGATGATTGGTTTATGAATTGGTCTTCTGAAAAAGTTGATTTTTTCAAAAACGATAAGAAAGCTCGATATCAAAATTCAAGTTATTATTTTAGAAAAGGGATAGGGGTTCCCATGGTGAGTTCATCATCAATTACAGGAGCATTGATTGAAAACAGGTTGTTTGACCAGTCTATTGTCGGTATTTTCCCCAAAGATGAAACTAACCTCTATTATTTATTGGCTTTTTTCAATTCCCCAACCTGTAATAAGTTGATTAGAAGTATAAATTCTTCGACAAACAATTCTTCCAACTATATCAAAAAAATCCCATTTATTGAACCTGATAATCAAGTACTCGAAAAAATAAATGAAAGGATTAGAACAATTTTAGAAGCTTGTAAAACATCACAAGATTTTGATAGTGGACTTGAAGAATTGAACAACAATGCCATAAAAGAAATTTATGGATTCTAACATTGAAATCCCCACGCTCAACAGCCACACACATTGCCAAGCCGCACAAGCCAACCGCAACAGCCAAAGCTTGCCAATAAGTGTGTCTGAGCCAACGCACGGACCGAAAAGAAAAAGCACGATTGCCCAATCGAGTAGACGGCCGTGAGCCATGAGCCCACGGTGCGCCTCTCACACCACTGTACGTACGGGTCTCGTATACAGCGGTTCATTGAATGACTACTTGCGTCCTTAAGTAATAGGAAAGCATTGACTCATACCCTTTTCTTCTAAGTCTTGACAAAGTGATAGTGGTTATCAAGATTGGACTTTGGGCTATTGCCCATCCTCCTTTTCTCGTCCTGCTCCATGCATAAGCATGATCTTTATCTACTCCTAGTCGAATCAGGTTTTTACGTTTCCTCTCTGGTTTTTTCCAGTCATGCCATATACAGTATCGAAGTCGGTTCCGTAGCCACTCATCGAGGGCTTTGAGCTTGGCTTGTATGCTGGCGAGTCGGTAATTATTGACCCACCCCC
>QNXU01000122.1 GCA_003973485.1 Bacteroidota bacterium
AAGGGAATTACTATCATTTTATTGATGATAAGAAAGCTTTTGAACCTCCGCATAAATTTATCTTAAATTCTTTAGCAATAGGCGAGGAGCAATTATCAAAGCTCGAAACTGTTGTCTCTGATGATATTTCTAGATCAATGCTTATCAGTTTTGATGTTTTGGAGCGTTTTGGTAAAGTAAACATTGATATGGACAAAATGTTGTTAACCATAAAACCATAATCATGTTCTTAAGTCAATATTTTATAATACTGCTCTCTTTATTTGTTCAACCTTCCACCTCAACACTTGAATTAGAAATTAGTGAATTTCGAAATACAAAAGGACATGTATTGATATCTGTATTTGATAATGCAACTGATTTTCCTGAAAATGAGGATAATGCAATTGTTAATAAAAAAGTGAAAGTAAGCGAAAAGACTCATTTTATTACAATTGAAGATTTACCTCAAGGTGAATATGCAGTGGTTTTTCTTCATGATGAGAATGATAATGAAGAAATGGATACTAACTTTGTTGGTGCGCCAGAAGAAGGTTATGGAGCAAGCAATGATGCTGTCAATACCTTTAGCGCCCCAAAATATAAGGATGCAAGATTCCTTTTGGAAGGTGAAAAGAAATCATTAAAATTGAAAATATTTTATTAAATAGAGCCTATTAGGCAATTACTCGAGAATCATTGGCATTAAGCTGAAAATCAGAATCAAATGAATATCCTTTGTTTAAATTAATTATAGAATCCATTTAACTTATGCGCTTTAACTTTTTATTAATCCTTAGTTCATTTTTTGTTTTGTCTTGTGGGCAAAATGATTCGCAGGAAAACACTCAAGATCCTCTTTGGGATTTGGAGCAACAAGTTTTCGAAAAAGGGGAGAATATAGAAATAGATGAAATTAATAAGTCCATACAGAAAGCCACTACAATGCGTTTGAGCTGGGCCTATAGCCCAATTACAATTGCCATTAGAGTAGCTGGACAGCAAATGATTAGCCCAGAAGTGAAGGTTTTAGCTAAAAGTAAATCAGGCAATGAGTTGATTACCCATGCTGTAGTAATGATTGAAAAGAAGAATTTGCAAGATGATTCAGTAAATGACCAATATTACCGAATCGAATTAAAACTAGGTGGAAGTATTTGGCAAGTGATGGATATCAAGAAAGCTTGGAATTGCAAAGCCAATAGGGGACATAGTGAAATAAATGCCGAACTCTGCAATTAATTTTCAATGGCTTCTCGATTTAATTATTTCTATTTAGTTGAGATTCAATATTTTGGATTTCGATATCATGGATGGCAATTCCAGCCTGGTTTGAAAACCCTCCAAGGCATGCTTGAAAAAACCTTTTCTTTCCTATTTGAAGATAGGAAATTCAAAATATTGGGGTCTGGTCGAACAGATGCTATGGTTTCAGCTCAATCTGCTTATTTTGAATTGTTTACCAATCATGAATTAGAATTAGATATTTTTCAGAAAGAGTTAAATGACAACCTGCCAGCAGATATAAGTGTGAAAAACATCAGCATAGTGGACAAGAAGTTTAATGTAATTAAAAATGTAAATCTTAAAACTTATCATTATTATTTTGCCCCCGTTGATAAGAAATATCCTTTTGCTACACCTTTTATGAATTGTATTCAACATTCATTGGATATACCTAAAATGAAAGAAGCAGCAAGCTTGTTTGAAGGTGAACATGATTTTCAATTTTTTATGACGGGTTCCACCGAAAATAGAAGTACAGTTCGGGAAATTAAAGAAAGCAGGGTGGAAGAGAACACTGAATTAACGGCTAGTTTTTTTCCCGATGAAAGTTTTGTTTTTATCGTAAAAGGAAAAGGATTTATGCGTTACCAAGTGCGTATGATGATGGGGGCATTAATTAGGATTGGAAGAAATGAAATTTCCCTACAAGATATTGAAAATGCCCTGCAAGGAAATCCCCCTAATTTCACAAAACTAAATGCAGCAGCTTCAGGCTTGATGGTGAAAGAGGTTGAGTTTAAGTTTTAAACAGATCTTTAAATAAAGATCCCCGTTGGCATTCGTTTCCGCGTGTGCCCACTTAGCAAATAACTACAATCTTTAATAACCCTCAAAACCTGTCCATAAAAACAAAATTGTCTATATTTACTCTGCTTCAGGCACCAAACTACGTCAAGAAGTCTACGAAAACAATACATTGATAAAAGCTACGGACTATATCGGCTCGCTCATTTTAGAAAATGACACTTTGCAGTTTATACAGACTGCGGAGGGCAGGGTAGTGCCCAAAAACGTTGACGGGGTGGATAAAAACGAATATCAGTACCATTTAAAGGATCACCTTGGCAATGTACGCACAACCTTTGCTGTTAGGGACGATGACTATCAAACTGGTTTTGAGACCGTTGAAAACCCTTATTTCGATAATTATGATCAGATAACAAGGCTTGCCAACTTCATGAAAAAGAGCGGCAGCTACAGCCACAGGTTGACGGGCGGTGGCACGGATATAGTAGGCTTGATGAAAACGCTTTATGTAAGCAAGGGCGATAAAATCAGCGCAGAGGTATACGGTAAATATTTGGACGCCCAATTCACAGATGAGGGGGTTAATGGAGCTGCCCTGATCAATGCTTTGGTAACGATGCTTGGCGGTGGTACTATCACAGGTGAAGGAACTATAGTACAAAACAACCTCAACACGGACTTTATTTCCGCGGCCATGGCAGATGACGGCCAAGAAAGCAGCCCAAAAGCTTATCTGAACTATATATTACTAGATAAGAATTTCAATTACTTGTACAGTGGATTTGACAGATTGGGAAGTTCTGCAGCAGACCCCGGGGACGGAACAGGCACTCACCAAAGACTCTCCTTTGAGGAAATACTGGTGCAGGAGGATGGCTATTTGATGGTGTTCCTCAGCAATGAGAGTGACCAATCAGTGGAAGTATTTTGGGATGATTTTAGGGTGGATCATCATTATAATGCGGTATTGCAGGCGGATGATTACTATCCGTTTGGCCTAACCTTTAACTCCTATCAGAGGAGCTACAGCAAGGCGAACAACTTTAAGTATAATGGGATGGAAGAGGATGAAGAAACAAAATGGTATTTTCCAGAAGAGTTTAGAACTTATGACCCTTCATTAGGCAGATTTATGCAAATTGATCCTGTGATAAAGTCACATGAATCACCATATGCGTGGAATACCAATAATCCTATTCTCTACCCAGATCCGTTAGGTTCGGATTCTACTCAAAGAGCTAATGCCGTAGCACAGGCAAAAAAGTTTGTTGATGAAAAAAAAGCTGGAAATCAATATGAAATGGGAGGAAAAGGAGCACCAGGTGAAAAAGTTGATTGTTCGGGATTAGTCTCAAATTGTGTAAAGTCTGGTGGAGAATCAGACCCTAATCATGGTGATGAATCAAGTGGTGTGTTGAATATTGAAAGTAAT
>QNXU01000141.1 GCA_003973485.1 Bacteroidota bacterium
AAATATTCTAATGCTATGCCATTTCTATCCAATAGGAATACTTTTTCAGTTGTGGCAAAAGCATATTGCAGTTTGTTGTTTTGATAGTAGTCTATTTGGAATACATCTCCAATAATAGGAGCGCCAAGTGGTTCAGTCCAAATTACATCGCCATTGGTTGAGATTAAATGAAGGTTGAAGGCAGAATCCTGAACTAAAGTTTCAAATAAACCTGTATTATGGTTTTTCACTACATAAGGTTTACTGATGATAGGAGCGTCTATTTCGACTTGCATCACTTCATCGAAATATTTCATTTCATGATTCACCTTGTTGTTGGAATGTAGGACTTCAACATTGCTGTAATAGCGGTCATTTTCATGACTAAACTGTATGGCCATCATGTCGAAGTTTTTAATAGGAAATTCATTTTCTTTAAAATTATTTCTCCATTTATCATTTAAGTTATTGAGCAATAAATTCCATGCCTGCGGTAAATTTATAAACACATTTAAGTTAGATTCTTGAAGGGTCGATTCAATAAACTGATTTTCTTTTATCGTTTTCCCCCAGGTGTTTTCTGTTTCCATATCCAAAATCAATTCTTTTAAAGATTGGATGTCATTACTGATGATCATTACATCATCAATGGAAGTGAAAAAAGTATGTGAAAAGCCTTTGAAATTTTTACCTAATAAGTAGTAAGGGAATTCCTCAATCACTAACTCTCTTATTTCCCTTTCTGCATAGAATTCATAATATAACGTATCTTGATTTAACTGTGCGGCTTCTTCAGCTAGCTTATTGAATTTGTTTAGTCCTTCATTTTTATCATTCATCTTGATAAAAATCAATTTGTTATTTTCCGTTTCGGATTGATTGCCGTTTAATATTGCCTGAGCATTTTCACCAGCCATAAATTGATGGAAATCTCTGAAGTCAGTTTCATATTGTGCTGCAATGAAGTTTCTTTTTTGACCAAACTCTGAGTCGATTTTATTCCAGAATTTAAATTTCTCTTCTTGAAAAGCCTTGGCATCGCTAAATCTTTCGTGCAAGACAAGAGCTGTTTTTGAAGGGAAATAATTTTCTAATGTTACATCTCCACCATTTTGATTACTATAAGTATTCAAATAACTGATAGAATCATGTGGAAATGTGAATCCGTTCAAATAAAAATCATCACCATCTAGAAATAGATCAAGGAATGCGCCTTCTGAAAATTGGGAAAGGATATTAAATAGGATGGATTGGTTCGATTTAGTGAAAGTTTTAACTATTTTATCTAATCGATTAAAGTTGACATAAAGATTTCCTAAGTCATCTTGAAAATTGGCAATTTTGAATACATCTTCAATACTTTCTTTGAAATTAGCCTCGTCTTTTTCTAGGTTTCGAATTACATCTTCCACTAGTATTGGAGAAAAACTACCCACGAAATTCCCTCTTAAAAGAACGTAGCTGAAGGTTTTATCACTATTTTTACTTTTTAATTCGTAAATGGTGTTTTTGTTGTAAACCCTTTCAGATTTTTCAAAATCATCAAATTTAGATTCTATTTTTTTGATAATTTTAATTTGTTCGGTATTCTTTAAAGTTTGATAAAAGACAAAATCAAAGTCATCATTTGAAATAACTGACATCCCGATCAGCAGATGATTATTCCTGAAAACTTCATCAAGCATGCCGCTATTTCCAGATAAGCTGTCTAAAGCTTCAAAATTATTTTTAAGGGAAGAAAAATATTCAATATTTTGAAGGTCTTTCCATATTTCATTTCCCTGAATTTCGTTCCATGCACTCACCAAGTTTTTGTTTTCGTATACTAGGAAAGTGTTTTCAGGTACTAATGACCAAGCATCTAAGCTTTTTTGTTTGTCCCAATAGTAATAGATTCCGTATCCACTTGCTAATATTAAGATGAACAGAAATAGTATAATGAATATTCTTCTCAAAGGTATTTTGAATTTTTATTTTGCTATGCAAATATAGGATTATTAATAAGTATGGAGGTATGATAGCTTAACAATATTTACACCAAGACAACCTCAATCCCTTTTGCTTCTAATGTAGCAATAAATTGTTTAGAAGCACTTTTATTCGTGATGATTTGATCCACATCTTCCAAATCACAAATTTTACCAAAACCTTTCTTTCCAAATTTGCTGGCATCCGCTAAAACAATGGTTTTCTGCACGGATTCAATCATTTTTGCATTCAAATGCGCTTCCATCATATTGGAAGTAGTAAAACCATGTTCCAAACTGATTCCATCAACACTTAAATACAATTTACTGCAAGCAAAGCTTTGCATCATTTCCTCAGCATAATGACCAACTACCGAGGAACTTCCTTTTCTCACTACCCCACCGAGTTGTACGATTTCAATATCCTTGCAATCCAATAATGCCATAGTTACATTCATAGCGGAAGTTAATACCGTAAGATTAGAGTTTCTGGGAATAGCTTGAGCAAAAGCCCCAACGGTAGTTCCGGATCCAATGATAATAGCTTCATGCATTTTCAAAGTTTCAACGGCCGCCTTTCCAATAGCTTTTTTTTCTTCTACATTAACCAATTCTTTTTCATCTACAGGCTTTTCATTAACATAAGGCGAAACCAAAGTAGCACTTCCGTGAGAGCGATAAAGTAAACCCTTGTCTTCCAAAAGCTTTAAGTCTTTTCGGATAGTTACCTTAGTGACTTCCAATGAATTGCTTAAATCGCTAACACTTACAAAGCCTTCCTGATGTAGCTGATCTAATATGAATTTATGTCTTTCTGCAATCGTCATAGGTTCAAAAATAGAACTAAAAGTCATAAAAAGAAACTAAAAGCAAGTAAAAAGAAAGGAAAAGAAATATTATTCTTTTGAAATCTTTCTTTTAGTATTATATTTGAGCAAAACGAAACAAAATGAATAGAAAAGAAAACATAAAGCAAATTTCATATACTGATAAAGTTTGGGATATTGCGGTGATAGGAGGGGGTTCTTCCGGGCTTGGTGTTGCTTTAGATGCTGTTTCCAGAGGATTGAGTGTGGCTTTGTTTGAAAAATCTGATTTTGCAAAAGGGACAAGTAGTAGAAGTACTAAACTAGTTCATGGTGGGGTTCGATATTTAGCGCAAGGAGATGTTTTCTTAGTGTTGGAAGCTTTAAAAGAGAGAGGGAGACTATTGAAAAATGCTCCTCATCTAGCCCATAACCAATCTTTTGTAATTCCGATTTATACCTTTTTTGATCGTTTGAAATATACCGTGGGTTTAAAATTGTATGATTGGATGGCAGGTAAATTAAGTTTAGGAAAATCCACTTTCATCTCAAAGGAAAAGACCATTCAGCGTTTACCCACCATCAAGCAAGAAGGCTTAAAAGGCGGTGTGGTTTATCATGACGGTCAATTTGATGATGCCCGATTAGCTCTAAATGTTGCCCAAACTTGTGATGAAAAAGGAGCGGCTG
>QNXU01000182.1 GCA_003973485.1 Bacteroidota bacterium
ATGTTCGCGACTGGAACCACAGCCGAAATTTCTTCCTGCTACCAGGATTTCACCTTTATTTCCTTCCTGATTCAATACAAATTCAGGATTGGGCGATCCATCTTCTAAATACCGCCAGTCACGGAAGAGGTTCTCACCGAACCCCTCCCGGCTGACGGATTTCAGGAAACGAGCCGGTATAATCTGGTCGGTATCAACATCCTCAAATGGAAGCAATACAGCCTGACTATTTAATGTGTTAAACTTTTCCATACTATCTTATGCTTCTACTTTCATTAATTCCCTCACATCCGAAATTTTACCTGAAAGTGCTGCAGCTGCTGCAGTCAACGGACTAGCCAATAAAGTTCTCGCGCCTTGCCCTTGTCTTCCTTCAAAATTTCTATTGGATGTGCTCACACAATATTTTCCTTTAGGCACTTTATCTTCATTCATACCTAAGCAAGCTGAGCAGCCCGGTTGTCTTAATTCGAAACCAGCTGCTTCCAATATTTTATCTAAGCCTTCAGCTCTGGCTTGTTTTTCTACTTGTCTTGAACCGGGCACAATCATAGCTTGCACATGATCAGCCTTCTTTTTGCCTTTTACCAATTCAGCGACCAATCGCAAATCTTCAATTCGGCTGTTGGTGCAACTGCCAATGAAAACGTAATCCACATGATGCCCTAATAACTGCTTTCCGCCTTCCAAATCCATGTATTTCAAGGATTTTTCAAGACCAGAAGTGGTTTTTCCATTTGGAGCAGGAATTTCTTTAGTGATGCCGATTCCCATTCCTGGGTTAGTTCCATAGGTAATCATTGGTTCAATATCTTCCGCTTGGAAATGGTATTCCAAATCAAATACTGCATCTTCATCCGATTTCAAAGCTTTCCATTCCTCCACCTTTCTATTCCATTTTTCACCTTTAGGAACAAAAGGCTTTGATTTCAGATATTCAAAAGTGGTTTCATCTGGAGCAATTAATCCTCCTCTCGCTCCCATTTCGATGCTCATATTGCAAATCGTCATGCGAGCTTCCATTGATAAAGCCTCAATTGTAGAACCACAGAATTCAATAAAATGACCTGTTCCACCAGCTGCCGTAAGTTTTGAAATAATATGCAAAACAATATCCTTAGAAACTACTCCAGGATTTAGGGCTCCATCCACTTGAATTTTTAATGTTTTAGGTTTTTTCTGTAAAACACATTGGGTCGCCATTACTTGCTCCACTTCACTGGTTCCAATTCCGAAAGCTATATTTCCGAAAGCGCCATGAGTAGAAGTGTGACTATCCCCACAAACAATCGTCATGCCTGGTTGCGTAATACCTAATTCAGGGCCTATCACATGCACTATCCCTTGATAAGGATGACCTAAACCGTACAATTCCACCCCAAAATCATCACAATTTTTAATTAATGTTTCCACCTGATGACGGGATAGTGCATCTTTGATAGGTAAATGCTGATTTTCGGTTGGGACATTGTGATCGGCAGTAGCAATAGTTTGCTCTGGTCTGAAAACAGGAATTCCCCTTGCTTTCAAGCCCGAAAATGCCTGCGGACTGGTCACTTCATGGATAAAATGCCTGTCAATATACAAAACCTGCGGGCCGTCTTCAACAGAATGCACCACATGTTTATCCCAAATTTTATCAAATAATGTTTTTGCTGACATTGCTTTAGCTGAAATTTACTTAACTACTACTTCATGGTTTTTTACCAAATACTTTAAATCTTTATCTTCTACTACATTGATACGGTCCGCCATTTCCAAAAACTCTTGATAAGTTTCTTCCAGTTCCTCTTTTCCTAAATGAACGCCTAATTCGATCAATCTAAAATTCAATGCTGCTCTTCCACTTCTGGCTGTTAAAATGATGCTGGATTTATTGACACCAACTTCATAAGGATCAATGATTTCATAATTATCTCTATTCTTAATCACTCCATCTTGATGGATGCCTGATGAATGAGAAAAGGCATTGGAACCAACTACTGCTTTGTTAGGCTGGACCGGCATGCACATGGTTTGTGAAACCATTTGACTTATCGGGAAAAGAAGTTGTGTATTAATTCCTGTTTCTAATCCTAATTCGGGATGCTTTTTTATCACCATGACGACTTCCTCTAAAGAAGTATTTCCAGCTCTCTCTCCTATTCCATTGATGGTGCATTCAATTTGACCAGCTCCATTTTTAATGGCAGCTATGCTATTGGCCGTTGCTAATCCCAAATCATTATGACAATGCGCAGAGATGGTGGCATTTTCAATTCCTTTCACATGATCTACCAGATACTTTATTTTAGCTCCGTATTCTTCCGGTAAGCAAAAACCAGTGGTATCGGGAATATTAACCACTTTTGCACCAGCTGCAATGGCAACTTCAATCACCTGAGCTAAAAATTCATTGGAAGTTCTTCCAGCATCTTCGGCATAAAATTCTACTTCATCTACGAAAGAGCGAGCATGCGTAACGCATTCATGGGCTTTTTCCAATACTTGCTCTCTGGTGAAATTTAATTTTGTAAAAACATGCTGATCAGAAGTTCCTAAACCTGTATGGATTCTTGGCCTGACTGCTCCTTCTAAAGCTCTTGCAGCAGTTTCAATATCATTTTTTACCGCACGGGAAAGGGCACAAATTGATGAATTTTTTATTTCCTTGGATAAAAGACGAACTGATTCAAAATCTCCGGGTGAGGAAATGGGAAAGCCAGATTCAATCACGTCTACACCTAAAGCTTCAAGCTCCTTAGCAATCTTAAGCTTTTGATGCTTAGTTAAGCCACAACCGGGTACTTGCTCTCCGTCTCTTAAAGTGGTATCAAAAATTGCTATCCTACGTGCCATACATCAATTTTTTGTGGTTTAAATATTTTGAAGTAACTAATGTAGGAGGATGAAATAGCGCATGTAATGCCAAATATTTTTGTATTTACGATTTCTATCCTTCACATTTACACACTAATCAGTATAAAATCAACAATAAAAAGATTATTAATTACGATGTCTAAGCAATCATCTGACCATTTATTTGATTTAATAAAATCGCTCACTAAAAGTGAAAAGCGTTATTTCCGCTTGCTTTCTCAGCAACAGAATGAGAGCAAAGCCAAATACATGCAGCTTTTTGATTTTCTGGAACAAAAAGAAAATTATTCAACTGATTTGGAGGGAATCACTTTTATAAAAGCTAGTCAGATCTCCAATATGAAGGCGCATTTAATGCAAAAGATATTGCAGGCATTAAGACAATTTGAAAGTGCAAAAAATAGTGAGATTCATATTCGTGAGATGATCGATTATGTACAAATCTTGTACAACAGAGGGCTTTTCCGCCAAGCTTTTGACATCCTCAAAAAAGCTTATAAAAAAGTAGCTAAAACTGGAAATCTTGAATTAAAGCTGGAGTTATTAAAATGGGAAAAGAATCTTC
>QNXU01000175.1 GCA_003973485.1 Bacteroidota bacterium
CAGTTGGCAGATTTTCTAAGTTTGTTACATTTTTAATCGAAGATCAAGAGAGATAATATGAATTTGTATGATAAAGTTAAAAAGAACTAACTCGACCACTTCCGAGGAACTCGGAAAAGCGGGAGGGAGGAAAGTTTAGCGGGCCAGCGAAGGCCTAGAGGGTAGAAGCCAGCCAGAGGCTGGTCAGCCTCTGGCTGACATTAAACTTTCTTGATTTTTTGAATCTTTTTTATCAAGAAAAAAGATTGGAAGAAAATGAAAGAAAAAAGCATTACTTTTGTGATGTTTCTTTGATGTTTTTTTTAAACTTTTTGCACTATTTATCATATTACTTACAGTTTTAAACGACTTAAAAGGATTTGTTGTAGACTCTTTTATAAAGAAATAATAAGAAAGCAAATAAATTCAAGCAGCAACAATTTTAGTAATTTCGTTTCTGTGCGCAGCAAAATATAGGGCAGCTCGGATTTGTTCTAAGCTTAGATATGGGTAATCTTCCAGAATTTCTTTTTCGCTCATTCCAGAAGCAAACCAATTAAGTACATCACTTACCGTAATTCTTGTACCTTTTAGACATGCTTTTCCAAATCGAATATTGGGATCAATACTGATATATTCTTGTATGTTTTCCATAATGTTATTTTTAATACTTATCAACGGTGATAACAATACCTAAGTTGAATTTATAAATATTTTATTGATTTTTCATAATATATCTTTGAGATGGTCATACACTAGTTTTAGCGTTTCGCTAGGTCTTTATTAAATTGAATTTATTCCATTAAAAGTTTCTGTAAATTTGTCAAATCAATTTCTCCAAATCTGAGTTAACTAAAATGTGCAAACTCAAGAAATAAAATATCCCAATAAAGCGCTCGATTTAGCCCGTAAAACAGGAGATGCTTTATCTGATAAAACTGTAAAGGATTTATTTGAAAGTGGATTTAATCCATTGTCTAATGAGGCTTATAATAATCTAATCTTTAATTATCAGTCAATTCCGGATGAGTTTCCAGATAGCTTAAAAAAATATTTTCAATCGATTAAAAACTTTCAAATAGATGAAGAGCTAGCTGAAAAAGGGGTGGAATTTTATGTGGAACATGCATCTGCAATAATGCTATGTTTGGGAATGCTTTCCTTACCTTATTGTTATGCCGCGGCAGAAGGAGCAAAGGTACTAAGCTTTTCTAAAAGGATTTATGAGCAACCTGAAAAACGCTTGACTGAAACCGCAGAATTCGTATTTGATGTTTGCAGTCCTGAAGCTTTTACTCCACAAGGAAAGGGCTTTATAAGCATTGCGAAAGTGAGATTAATGCATGCTGCCATTCGATATCATTTGCTCAATAGTAATAAATGGAGAGATGAATTAGGTACACCAGTTAATCAGGAAGATATGGCAGGAACGAATCTTTCTTTTTCATTAATTGCCATTCGAGGTTTGAGAAAATTGGGCTATACTATTTCAGCAGATCAATCTCAAAATTATATACGTTATTGGAATATGATAGGAGAGATGCTGGGTGTGCATAAGGAGTGGTTACCTGAAAGTAATCAAGATGCCTTTATTTTAGAACAAAAAATCAAGAACCGCAATTTCCGTAACTCAAAAGAAGGGGAGATGCTAGCCATTAATTTACAGGGCTACATTAAGAGTCAACCTTTGCCTTTTAAGTTTCCTACTGAAAACATGATGGCATATCTCTTGGGAGAAGATATCTGTAAAATGATTGGCTTACCTTTTGATAATCTGGAGGTAGATTTGATGAGCAATATCAAAAATCTTAATGGCATTAGAAATGTATTCCCGACAAACCACCAAAAAGAATTCAGAAATCTGAAAAAACAGTTTGGAGAAAGAAATTCAGGTAGTGCGCCATTTAAGTTTTTGGCTAAGTTGGATGCCTGATAAATATCGATTAGCGTGAAAATACTTTAAAAGAATTAGTTGGATTTGAATTTTACCTCGCAATATTCTTGATGCCCGTTTCGTTTTAAAATCAAAATAATTCAATGCGTAAAATATCCATCCTTGTAATTTTAGTGGTTTTAATAGTTACATCTTGTAAAGATTCCAATATAGATCCAAGCTGCTTAAATGATAAAATTAATGAGTTAGAAGATATTTCTTGTGAAGATGGAGTTCAAATTACTCTATATGAATTTCAAGGTCAAAACGTTTATTTATTAGAATTAGGAAATTGTATTGCAGATGGCTCAACAGAAGTAGTAGATGCAAGCTGTAGAACACTTGGTTTTTTAGGTGGTTTGGCTGGATCTAATGAAATTGACGGCTTAGATTTTTACGAAAACGCTATTTTTATTGAGGTTGTTTGGGAAAAATAGTGGCTGTCTAATGTTAAGTGGTGATCAATGCCATATTTTAAAATCTAAATTTCAATATCAGAAAAATGGTTAAGGAAGTTGTTTAGTTTTTTTAAGCTTCAATCTTCTGGATGTGAATTAGTCTTGATTAAATAGAGCTTGTTTCTTTGCAATTTTTTCGTCAAAAATTATTTTCAATATTTCCCCTCTCTTTTCGATGCTCCTTGCCAATTAGATTATAAATTTGCCTTATGGATTATTTAAGTCATTTGAATCCCCCACAGAGAGAAGGAGTTGAGAATTTAGAAGGCCCTACCATGATTATTGCTGGTGCTGGTTCAGGGAAAACACGTGTGCTAACCTATCGAATTGCTCATCTTATTACTACCAAGAATGTAGATCCTTTCAGCATTTTAGCTTTAACTTTTACTAATAAGGCCGCAAAAGAAATGCGAGAAAGAATTGAAAAAGTGGTAGGTACTGATGCTCGAAATTTGTGGATGGGTACCTTCCACTCTGTTTTTGCAAGAATACTCCGAGCAGAAGCTGATAAATTAGGTTATCCTAGCAATTTTACGATTTACGATACAGAAGATTCTAAATCCTTAATAAGAGCAATTGTTCGAGAAATGGGATTGGATGATAAAGTTTACAAGCAAAATGTAGTTTATAATAGAATCTCTGGAGCAAAGAATAATCTGGTTTCATGGCAAAATTACATGAATAATTCAGTTTATGTTTCTGAAGATGAGAAGGCTCAAAAACCTAAAATGGGCGCTATCTATAAAGAATATGTCCAACGTTGTTTTCGCTCGGGAGCTATGGACTTTGATGATTTGCTCTTCAATACGAACGTTTTATTTCGTGATCATCTGGATGTGTTGAATAAATATCAGCAGCGATTCAAATATGTGATGATAGATGAGTTTCAAGATACCAATATTTCACAATACTTGATTACGAAAAGGCTTTCAGCTGTTCATCAAATATATGTGTTGTAGGAGATGATGCACAAAGTATTTATGCATTCCGAGGCGCGAATATTCAAAATATCCTGAATTTTGAAAAAGATTATCCGGATT
>QNXU01000431.1 GCA_003973485.1 Bacteroidota bacterium
TAATGACTTGTTTTCGTGTATTTCAGCTTCAGGTGACCTTATGTATTTTTCTAAGAAAAGTGATATTTATAGTGTTGAAATTCCGCAAGAATTCAGACAGTTTCAAAATGTAACCATTCAAGGAATTATACGAGACGCGGATAGCAAAGAAGGCTTGGCGGCAAAAATGAGAATAACAGATGCAAATACCTCTGAAATGATTACAAGCTTTGATAACAACCCTTCTGATGGGTTTTATTCCATTGTTTTATCAGCAGGCCGAGCTTATAATCTTGAAGTGCGAAAAGATGATTATAGTAGTGCATTATACTATTATGATTTAAGAGATATTGAAAGTTATCAAGAGTATGAGCAGAATATAGATTTATTTACAACAGCTCATTTGAATGTTAATATATATGATATCGAACTCTATGATCCCTTGAAAGCAAAAATTACTGTAAAAAATAACATTGGGCGGACTATTGATGTGGTTGAATCGGATGGTGTTAATTGGAAAACAATAGTGGATCTTCCTATTGGAAATGCTTATACAATTGAAGTAGAAAGCGAGAATTTTAAGTCTAAAAGTTTTTCTATTGATTTAACAGGTTTGATTCTGTACAGGGTTTATGAAGAAGATATAGAATTAGTGCCAGAAAAAGTAGGAGTGCCTATTAATGTGAAGGATTTACTAAGTGATGGTTCAGTTTCTTCATCCCAATTAATTATTCGAAATAAAACTAGAAATGAAGAAATTGTAATTTCTGGTAATCAAACCATAAATTTAAGGGTTGGAGATCGCTATATGGTGGAGGCTTCAAGTGACAGAGGATATGCTTTTAATTCTACAGAAATTAGCATTTCAAATGAAGGTAAACTTCAAACCATAAATGAAGAAACAGGCCAAATAGAAGAAGATAGCAAGGGAGTGGAATTAAAATTACAACCATTAGCAAAGGACGCTAATTTAACTTTAAAGGATATATATTTTGAATCTAATTCCTCTGCACTTTTTGAAAGCAGTTTTGAAGAATTAGACAGGGTAATTAAGTTAATGAAATCTTATCCTAGTATGAAAATAGAAATTGCTGCCCATACTGATGATGTAGGTTCAGCAGCCTATAATACACGTCTTTCTCAGGAGAGGGCGAATAGTGTAATTAATTACATTACTGGTAATAATATTGCTGAAGATAGATTGATTTCAAAAGGTTATGGGGAATCAAAACCTGTAGTAGCTAATGACTCTGAAGAAAACAGAGCGAAAAACCGTAGAGTAGAATTAAAGATTTTGGATATTCAATTGGCTCAAAACGATTAAATAGAGCCTATTAGGCAATTACATGAGAGAAATATGTCCCGATAGCTATCGGGATTCATCACCATATAATGAATAGTTGTGAAATTAATTATTAGATTCCATATAAAATGAAGAAATTATTAATCATAGTATCGCTTTCCTTCATCTTTCCTATCGCATCTTTTGCACAATTGGAATTAGATTATGAAGATGATATCAATCCCTATTTCCTTGGAGATAGTGCTGATTTAGTGTTTCCAATTTTATACGATTTTTTTAAGTATAATAATGATCATCCAGCTACTAATATTCAACTGGCATTGATTTTTGAAGAGCGATATAAAAATGCTCACCCAATCTCTGACTATGAATCGGCCATTGCTAATGCGGAAAGAGCAGAGTTGCTTTTTGGTCGTTCTCGTGATTTAATTGATGATAGGGAAACAAGGAGAAATGCTTGGTATTATCCAAATTTCACAAGCCAATTTAAAAGAAATGGAAAACCTGAAGTAGAATTTGATAGTGTTAAATTAGTTTTCGAGCAAGGTTTAAAAGATGCAGACTCCTTTTTAACCCACATGTCTCCAATTCATGAAAATTTCATGAAAATGGTTGAGCAATATGATTTGGCTTCTAAAAATTTTGTACGCATAAATGGAGATTATAACTCATTAAAAGATGTTTATTTACTTTTCGATCAAAAATTGGAAGATCGTTTTGATTTGGTAAAAAATAGTTATGATTCAACCCTCTATTATTTTAAGAAATATAGAGAAGCAGCGGCAGAATATCCTCCATTTAAATTAGATCAAAAAATTTCAATCAACGAAATAAAAACTTATCGATTGGATGGTCTTGTAATCCAAACCGACTTTTTGGTTGATGACATAGGACTTTGGGATTATGGAAGCTGGGTAGATCAGGTGAAAAAAGTAATTAATACGGAGATTGATCTCCTAAGAACTGATATAGAAAAAATAGAGCAAAAGCTAGATGAAAGTTTTGCCAAAATGGAAAATTGGGCACCAAATGACTCCATAAACCTTGATCCAATTGAAAAGAAATCTATTTATAAGATTAGAAGGTATGATTTAAATTCTCCTGTTGCGAATGTTTTTCAATATAAGGATGATAAGCTTGATTTAATCAATGAACAGAAGAGTTTGTCAGTTTACGATACTGCAAAAGATATTTCTTTTCAAGTTAAATTGTATACTATAAACAGGGTTTTCCAACAAACCGTAACACTCGAAAAAGATTTAAGAAAATATAATTCTGAAATCCCAAACAGTAATTTGAATAAGAATAAAGAATTCTACCAAAAGTATTATGGTGGAATACAAGGTTTGAAATCCTATTTTGATTCTGAGGAACAAGAGTTGTTAAATATTAGAAGTGAATCAGCTGAAAAATTAAAGTCACAAATTGTCAGTCATTTAGAAGAACCTTATTTACAGGAACTGCCTAGCTACAGAGGGGTGGAATTTGAATGGCAAATGCCTGAATACGAGTATGATTCATTGCAAAAAAATATAGCATTTATAAATCACTCGGCTAAAAATGTAAATGATTTGGAATACTTTAGTGGGTTTTATTTCGATCCAGATAGTTTATCTCAAGCATTTTATGGAGCAAAAATAGATGCTAAAGTAAGGTGGTATAACGCTGTGCCTTCTTATTATCCTAATAATAAAGTGTGGCAAAAAGTTATGGATATAAATGTAGCTGGCGGAGGTGACCTTAACTTTTTGATATATGAGAGCCATATTGATTCTTTAGATTTTAAAAACCGAATTATGGTTTCTGATGAAAACGGTGAAATCAAAAATGAAATTGAAATAGATACACAGGAAAAACCAATTGAATTAACATCCCTACGAAATAGTAATTTCCAATTAGCTCTTTATCAGGGTGATGGATTGGGTGATGTCGTATGGCCTAAAAATTTAACCATAGTGAAGTTCCATCAGGATAGTTCTGATTATTCTATAAAAGAAATTAATATTAATGGAAAATATAAAGGTGTTTTTCAAACAGAATCAGGGCTGATTTTAACCTCGCAATCAGAGGATAAGAAAAATATTTATTTTACCCTATTAGACAATGAATTTAATACACTGGATA
>QNXU01000231.1 GCA_003973485.1 Bacteroidota bacterium
AATCCTTCCATTACTTATATTTCTGAATACATCACAGGTTCAGAAGTGGGTTATGTAGAACCAGCAGGTATGGTACATATACAAATTCCTTTTTCATCTTGGTCGGAGGTATCGGAAAAAAATTGTGATTTTATAGAATATATTAGACCAGAAGATATTCAATAATTATTTATGACGAAGAAACAGGAAATAATAAACGCCTTTGACCCCAACGGATTAGGCAATGTGGATAATATTTTTGCTTTACCTTTCGATGAAAAAACTGCAGATCTAATTTTAATCCCCGTCCCATGGGAAGTGACCGTATCTTATGAAGCCGGTACAGCCCAAGGACCACAACATATATTAGAAGCCTCCACTCAAGTAGATTTATACCAAAAAGATATTTTAGATGCCTGGAAAATGGGGATTAATATGCTCCCTATTAATCAGGAATTATTGACCAATAGCAATAAGCACCGCATAATGGCGGAGGAATATATTGGCTTACTAGAGTCTGGTGAAGAACAAAGCGAAAATGGAAAAAACCTTTTGAAGGAAATTAATTCTTCATGCGCTGAAATGGTGAAATGGGTGAAATCTGAATCCCTAAAACTATTAGATAAACATAAGCTTTTAGGATTAGTAGGTGGTGACCATAGTACTCCTTTAGGTGCAGTTCAAGCCTTAGCCACTAAACATGAATCATTTGGCGTGCTTCAAATTGATGCGCACATGGATTTCAGAAAAGCTTATGAAAATTTCGAATATTCTCATGCTTCTATCTCCTATAATATGTTACAAACTGTTCCACAAATAGAAAAAATGGTTCAGGTAGGGATTCGAGATTATTGTGAAGAGGAAATCAAATTTGCTGAGAAGCAAGGAGAAAGAGTGAGCATTTTCTATGATGATGACATAAAGGTTGGGATGTTTGAAGGCGAATCTTGGACTATTATCTGCGATAGAATCATAAAAGAATTACCGAATGAAGTGTATATCACCTTTGACATAGATGGCTTGAGACCAGAACTATGCCCCAATACCGGTACGCCCGTACCAGGTGGCATTAGCTATTCTGAAATCATTTACTTATTGACTAAGTTAGTTAAAAGTGGCAAGAAAATTATTGGTTTTGATTTAAATGAAGTGGCCCCAGGCGAAAATACCGATTGGAATGGAAATGTAGGCGCTAGAATTTTATACCGTTTATGCAATTTAATGGGCGTTTCACAAGGGAAATTAGAGTGGGATGAGAGTTTTTAATAGGCTCTAAATCAGCTAGATTCTTAGCCATTTTATTAGTAAATATTTTAAGTTTTCATTAAAACCCGTACTTTTGTACAATCTATATACATTAAATTTTTAACATTTCATTTAATCTCCCTTTATGCACATTTTTACTTCCCCTAATAACTTTTCAAAAGTTAGCAGTATACTTTTTTCTTTATTAATAGTATTAATCTTTCAAACTGGTTTCGCATTAGCCCAAGACGCTCCTTTTATTACCGTTTGGCAAACGGATAATCCCGGAACAAGCGAGGATAATCAGATCACCATTCCTGGAACAGGTACTGATTATTTGATAGAATGGGAAGAAGTAGGCAATGAAGCTAATAATAATGGTAGTGAAACTGGTACAGATGAATACACTATTACTTTTCCTAGTGTTGGAACTTATCGGGTTAAAATTAGCGGAAGTTTCAATAGAATTGAATTCGATACTCAAGGAGACCAAGACAAGATCCGTGAAATTGAGCAGTGGGGTGATATAGGCTGGTCAAGTTTTTCTGATGCTTTTAATGGCTGTACATATTTAACAATGTCTGCCGTTGATACACCTGATTTATCAAATGTTACAAATATGGCTCAGATGTTTGCTAGAGCGAGAAGTTTCAATGGTGATATTAGTAATTGGGATGTTTCTAACATTACCAATATGTATGAAACATTTTATAGATGTGATATTTTCAACATTGACATAGGTAACTGGGATGTTTCGTCTGTCACAAACATGGTAGGCATGTTTGTTGGTGCTTCCAGGTTTAATCAAGATATAAGTAATTGGAATGTGTCTAAAGTAACCGATATGAGAAGCATGTTTTCCGGTGCACGTGAATTCAATCAAAACTTGAATACTTGGGACGTATCTAATGTTACCGATATGAGGGCGATGTTTTTTAATGCTGAGACATTTAACAAAGATCTTAATATTTGGGATGTTTCTTCTGTTACTGATATGGGAGACATGTTTGGAGGAGCCTCGTCTTTTAATGGTGATATTCGTGAGTGGGATGTGTCAAATGTCACTAGTATGCGAGCAATGTTTTCAGAAGCAACTTCATTTAATAATGATTTAAGTAACTGGGATGTTAGTCAGGTAAACGCAATGCAGGTCATGTTTAATGCAGCTAGTTCTTTTGACCAAAATTTAGGTAGTTGGGAAATAACAAATGTTACAAGTATGACACGGATGTTAGATTATTCAGACCTATCTACAATCAATTTTGATAAAACACTTATAGGTTGGGCAGAACAGAATAATGCTCCAGATAGTATTAATTTGGGAGCTGAAGGATTAACTTACTGTACTGCAAGTTCTGCAAGAAGTCAACTTATTCTAGATAACGGATGGACTATTGAAGGCGACAGTCCAGATTGTGGGCCAGCTTTCACCACTATTTGGAAGACAGATAATGAAGGCGGATCTAATGATAATCAAATCGCTTTACCCTTAACAGGTACGGATTATAACATTTATTGGGAAGAAATAGGAGATACACAAAATACTGGAGAAGAAATAGGTAATAATACCCACCTTGTTACTTTTGCTCATGCAGGAACATATCGAGTGAGGGTTGAAGGTGATATTTCACATATTAACCTCTCATTGTCAGATGATAATTTGAAATTATTAGAATTAGAGAACTGGGGCTATGCCGAGTGGTCAACAATGAATGGTGCGTTTGCAGGAGCTGAAAACCTTAGGATAACTGCGATTGATGCCCCTGATTTATCTCAAGTCACGGATATGTCACGCATGTTTTATAATGCTAAATCCTTAAACCAAGACATTAGCCATTGGGATGTGAGCAATGTGACTAATTTGTCAGATGTATTTCATGGTGCGTCATCTTTTAATCAAGATTTAAGCAATTGGGATATTTCCAATGTCACAAAAATGACTCGAATGTTTGCCAATACAGCTGCTTTCAATCAGGATTTGAACAACTGGAACACAGCAAATGTGAAAGAAATGGATTTTATGTTCTGGGATGCTGATGCATTTCAAGGAAATATCAGCGATTGGAATACAGAAAATGTAACTAATATGTGGGGCATGTTTTATGGCGCAGATTCATTCAATACTGATATCTCAACTTGGAACGTAAGTGCTGTTACCAATATGACAGAAATGTTACATCTTCATTCAATCAAGATTTAAGCAATTGGAATGTCTCCAATGTAACCGAAATGAGTGGAATGTTCTATGAAGCCTCTTCATTCGATCAAAATTTAGGAGATTGGAATTTAACCAATGTAAGCAGCCTATTTGAATTTTTAACAAACTCAGGTATGTCCTTACAAAACTACGATTCATCTCTAGAAGGCTGGGCAACCAATGGCAACATACCATCTGATATTGCTCTAAGTGCTGAAAGCTTGTATTATTGTGCATCTGCTGAATACAGACAGCAATTAATCGATGATTTTGGTTGGAATATTATGGGAGATGAGACGTGCAGTTTAATTATGGAAGAAACAATGCCAGTAGCTGAAGCCACTTCAGTAGAAAAGAATACTGAAATCTACCTTACTTTTGATCAAGAAATTGAAGAGATAGATTTAAGTGGAATTAC
>QNXU01000106.1 GCA_003973485.1 Bacteroidota bacterium
GGCTGGGATCCTTACCCCGATCGATGGATTGGATGAAGGAGAGCATGTGACCATGTTGGTAATGCCCGTGATGCTAAATAGTTGATAAAAAACTATACTATATAAAGACAAAAGCTGGAAAACAATTTCCAGCTTTTTCTTTTAGAGAAATTTTATGGTCATAAAATACGAAGGTGATTCCCCATTGGCCGCTTTCACCGCATTGACAATGGGAAGTACAAATCCCATAATACCTACGGCAATCAGGCCCAATATGCCCAACCCCAGCAATAATATGGCCGGAATGCTCAATATGATGTAAAGCAATAAGCTCAATTGTAGGTTGATGATGGCCCTACCATGTTCGTCCATGCCCTCGACACTTTTTCTGGATGCCAGCCAAATGATGAGCGGAACAATGAATCCCCCAAAGCCTGTCACGTAGTGCAAAAGCTGGGTAAGATGTGCAACGGACAACAAAGTGGTGTCCTTTCTAACGGTGGTGTGATTGATGACTTCCATTTTTTGATTGTTTTGATGATTCAACTTATCAGTATGTAAATTTCCAAAAATGTTACAGCATTCCACTTATTCGTACTTTTGTGCCCATGTCGTACGCAGATAACATAGTGGCCTTGGCAACTCCTTCGGGAACGGGAGCCATTGCGATAATTAGGGTCTCGGGACCCGATGCCATCGCTTTGGTGGACATTATCTTCCAGTCCATCAAAGGAAAAAAACTGAAAGACCAGAAAACCCATACCATCCATTTGGGACACATCGTGGATGGAAAAAAGGTGTTGGACGAGGCCTTGGTGTCCATTTTCAAGGGACCCCATTCCTACACGGGCGAAAACGTAGTGGAAATTTCCTGCCACGGTTCTCCCTTCATCCAACAACAGATCATCCAACTCTTGCTGCGAAATGGTTGCCGCACCGCTTCCGCTGGGGAGTTTACCCTGCGTGCCTTTCTGAATGGCAAGATGGATTTGAGCCAGGCCGAAGCTGTTGCCGACCTTATTGCCAGTGACAGTGAAGCGGCCCATGACATCGCCATGCAGCAAATGAGGGGAGGTTTCAGCAATGAGATACATCAGTTGCGACAAGAACTTTTGAACTTTGCTTCATTGATCGAACTGGAACTCGATTTTTCCCAAGAGGATGTGGAGTTTGCCGATAGAACACAGTTCAATGAATTGTTGACCAAAATCAGCGAAGTCCTTAAAAAACTGATTGATTCCTTTGCACTGGGCAATGTGATCAAAAATGGCATCCCCGTGGCCATCGTCGGGCAGCCAAACGTGGGGAAATCCACGCTGCTCAATGTGCTGCTGAATGAAGAACGGGCCATCGTCAGTGAAATCGCTGGGACAACCAGGGATACCGTGGAAGACCATATCAGCATCAAGGGCATCAATTTTAGGTTCATCGATACCGCAGGAATCAGGGAAACCCAGGATGTGGTCGAAAAAATTGGGATCGAACGGACTTTTGACAAAATTGAAAAGGCCCGACTGATCATCTATCTTTTTGACCGACTCGATTTTGATAGGAAAGAATTGGAACAGATCCAGAACAGGTATCCCAACAAACAGTTATTACCCATTTGCAATAAGGTGGACCTCTTGGACGAGGAACAGATCCAGTTATTGAAAACGCAGATTCCCAATGTGCTCTTCCTTTCCGCTAAACATAAAATCGGAATCGAGGAGCTCGAAAAGAAGCTGCTTGACCTTGTGGATTCCGGAGCATTGAGTGGCGATAGCACCATCATTACCAATAGCAGGCACTATGATGCACTGCTGAAGGCATTGGAAGAAATCCAAAAAGTAAAAGAAGGTATGGACATGGATGTTTCCAGCGATCTTTTGTCCATCGACATCCGCCAAGCGCTCTTTCACCTAGGTGAGATTACAGGAAGTGTGACGACCGATGATCTATTGGGAAATATATTTTCCAATTTCTGTATCGGCAAATAAGCGCCAATTTTTTTTGATTTAATTTGATTCGATTTGATGCTATATTATTAGTTATCAACACTTTATATTATAACTTTTTTGCCAACATCTTCCTTACTTACCCCTTTTTTAAGTAATTTTTACACCTCATTTACACCTCGAAACCGATTTTCAAACCCGAGGTGTAAAAATTTACACCTCAAATGAAAATACACCTCAAAAAGAAAAAACTCAAAAGTGGAAAAACGAGCCTTTATATTGAATATTATAAAGGTCATAAAAGCACCTCCAAGAATAAAATTAAACATTTTCGAGAATTTGAATATCTAGATCTTTATTTAATAAATGACCCCCAAACAGCTCAAGATAAAAGGACCAATAAGGAACAACTAGAATTGGCCAAGAAAATCCTGGCGATCCGAAAAGCTGAAGTCTATCAAGGAAAATTCAAAATACAGAACAACTTCAAGGGTAAAACAACATTTCTTTCCTATTATGAACTTAAAAAAGAGGAACGCTATGAGACCAAGGGCAATTATGACAACTGGGATGCCGCTCAAAAGCATTTGGAAAAGTACTGTCCCGAACACATCACATTCCATGATGTCGATGTGGATTTCATAAAAGGCTTTAGAAAGTACCTGGACACTGTAGCGGTCACCAAAAGTGAGAAAAAATTATCCCAGAATACCAAGCATACCTATTTCAACAAGTTCAAGGCTTGTCTCAGGGCAGCATTCGATGAGGGATTCCTAAAAGAGAATTTGGTAAAAAAGGTCAAAGGATTTACCATGGCCGAATCTACCAGGGAATACCTCACTTCCCAAGAGCTTCAGAACCTGGCAAGAACAGAATGCAGATTCCCAAAGCTCAAACGCGCCTTCCTCTTTTCAGCCCTTACCGGAGTCAGATGGTCGGATATTAACAAACTCAAATGGGAAGAAGTACGTGATGAAGGGACCGATCAATCGGGAAGACCTATGTACCGTATTGTGTTCAAACAAAAAAAGACCGATGGAGTGGAATACCTATATATATCGAAACAGGCAAGAGATTTATTGGGTGAACGACGGAAACCCGAAGACAGGGTGTTCAATGGGCTCTGCTACAGTGCCCATATGAACATTCAGTTATTAAAATGGTGCATGCAAGCGGGAATCACCAAACATATTACTTTCCACTCCGCAAGACATACCAATGCTGTCCTACTATTGGAAAACGGTGCGGACATATACACGGTATCCAAGCGATTGGGCCACAGGGAAATCAGAACCACCCAAATCTATGCCAAGATCATTGATGAAAAGATGAAGCAAGCAGCGGAAATGCTTCCCAAGTTGAACCTGGAAACCATGGGATTGTCCTGAATTTAATTCCCGAATTTGGTCCTTATGTCCTTGAACCAATCCCTTATGCCCAAAAAATATTTTCGGAATTATTGGCAGA
>QNXU01000109.1 GCA_003973485.1 Bacteroidota bacterium
TCAATTTATCCGCAAAAGCGATTATCCTGAACACCTACAAATAGAATTAGCTGCAGACCGACCGGAAATTTTATCAAGAGGCGGTAGTGTCATTATTTCTCCTTTAGGGAAAATATTGGCAGGGCCTTTATACAATGAAGAAGGCTTACTCACTGCAGAAATCGATCATGATGAAATCATAAAAGCTAAAATGGATTTTGATGTAATTGGTCATTATGCAAGGAATGATGTTTTTCGTTTTGAGGTGAATGGGCAGCCAGATTTGGAGAAGAATGAATAGCAAATGCTAACTCAAACACTTGTTGCGACATACATGCAACAGAACCAAGAAGGAGACAATCACAAGCGAACACTTGCGTTAATAGAGATTTTAAAAGGCACTCTTTCTCAACAATGCACTGGTTCAAGTGTCCACTAGGACCCTTTAGTTTTTTTACCTTAAAAGCACAAGCTGACGCTTGCGCTATTCGAAGAAATAGCTAGAAGAACAAACGTAATTTGCGAGTAACAACTTTTAATATTTCAACTTTCATACCTCATATTTCTAAAATTTCCTCATTTTTGCAATCCGAAAAAATAAAAAGAATGATAAGAGGAGCCATATTGGTATTTTTAGGGGCATGCAGTTTTGGGGTTTTAACCACTTTAGTTAAAATTTCTTACAAAGAAGGATTTACTTTAGCAGAAGTAACGGGGGCGCAAGTATTTTTTGGAGCAGTAATTTTATGGCTCATTCTAGCTGGAAGAGCTCTATTTCAAAACATCAAATTTCATTTCACCTGGAAAAACAGCTGGAAAGTATTGCTTACTGGAATAAGTACTGGCTTAGTCAGTTTATGTTATTATAAATCTATTCAAGAACTTCCTGCCTCAATTGGGATACTTCTATTAATGCAATTCACTTGGATAAGCATGTTATTGGAAATTATCATTCATAGAAAATTTCCAACACGAATGCAGTGGATTTCCGTTATTTTCATCCTTTTCGGAACCTATTTAGCAGGAAATGTTTACAGTTTAGATAATATCCCTTTCAGCTTAGAGGGAATAGGCTATGGATTTTTAGCAGGATTTTTCTATGCCATATTTATTTGGGCAAATGGAAGGGTTGGCAATGCTTTAATTCCAGTTCAGAAAAGTGCTATGATGATTACAGGAGCATGTTTATTTATCTTTATGATTTTTCCACCAGAGTTTTTATGGAACGGTAGTTTATCTGCAGGCTTATGGTCTTGGGGATTAATCTTTGCTTTATTCGGAACAGTAATTCCACCGCTTTTCTATGCTTATGGCATTCCACAAACTGGCGTAGGACTTAGCAGCATTCTCAGCTCTGCAGAATTACCGGTAGCCGTTTTCTTTTCTAGCTGGCTTTTAGCTGAAGAAGTGACAGGATTGCAATGGATAGGGGTTGCTACAATATTGTTTGCTATTGTGGTGGCTAATCGCCCCCTAGCTCCCAAAAGGGGAAAACGTACGAAATAAGATTTGCATTTTAATGCGGAAAAATTTCTAAGATGATTTTAAGAGAGCTGTTAATAGTGACAAAGTTACTTATTTACTATGTTTTAAATCCGTGAGAGTAATTCCCCCTTTGGGGGTTAGGGGGCTGTCCACTCTGAAGGATTATCTCTCCATTCTTTCAATGTGGCCAACTCATCATTTTGAATTAATTTCTTTACTAAAGCCTCTTCAAGCAAATGCGGGTAGTCGCTTAAACATACCAACTTGATATTGGCTTTTTCGAAGTTCTCCACCGCCACATCAAAACCATAAGTAAAAATAGCAGCCATTCCTAAAACTTCTGCTCCAGCTGATTTTAGAGCTTCTGCAGCTTTGATAGAACTACCACCTGTTGATACCAAATCCTCTACCAAAACAATTTTTTGACCTTTCTCAAATTTTCCTTCTACCAAATTCTCCATTCCATGTCCTTTTGGTTTAGAACGGACGTACATAAAAGGTAAATCTAAAGATTCGGCCACCAATACACCTTGTGGAATACCAGCCGTAGCAACACCTGCAATAGCTTCAGCATCAGGGAAATTAGCTCGGATAACATCCGCCAAATAATGTTTTATAATGCTTCTGGTTTCAGGAAACGACAAGGCTAATCTATTATCACAATAAATGGGAGATTTCCAGCCTGAAGCCCATGTAAACGGTTTAGCAGGTCTAATTTGGATGGCTCCAACATCTAATAATTCTAAAGATATGGCACGTGCAATTTCTGGTTTGGCGATGGTGATCATGAAAAAGTTTCGATTTAAATTCCCCACAAATTTAAGGTTTTTATTCACAAGGCTGAAATAAAAGGTAGATTAAGAACTGAAATATCTGACAAGTACTTTTTCTCCTTGTCATCATAAATTTCAACCTTAACTCTTCAATTTGATTAAAGCAGTAAGCAAATGCATTTTTAACAAATATTAGGTATAGGTACTTTTATTTTTCTCGTCTGAATTTCAATTCCACTTCTTCTCCAATCCAACAAGCTACTTGTACTAATTCTCCTTTTGGAATATGAAAAACATCCCTTCCTGATGGAAATTGATTTTCTGCTAATTCCATCCTTTCTTTATTATTTGCCTTTTTATACATTTCATATGCAGCAATATATACAGCCCTGCTTTTTATAAGATCATCGTCTTTACATTCCTTATAGCTTGCAACATACAAATCTCCAATCAGAGTATATACTTTAGAATGATATGATGAGTCAATAGATAGCACATTTAGTGCACATTCTCTTGCTTCTACTTTCCTGTCTGTTAGGAAATAGAGTTTCGCTAATTCAAAATAGTCTGTGGCTAATTTTTCAGAAGTAATCTCTATTGCCTTTCTATGCCAATTTAAAGCGTTTTCATATTTCTTACTTTCCTCGTAACATTTAGAAATCTGCTTCGCTAGGTTTGGGCTATTATTAATATCAAATTCTTGTATCAATATTGACAGTTTAATTGAATCGCAAGGATTGAGAACCTTTGCTTGCAACTCTATGGTTAGTAACAAACCAACAATCAAAAATTTAACAAATATTAATTGATGCAACTTCATTCTCTATTTTGCAATATTGTACCTAACAAATATGTATATGTTCAAACATAATGATTTTAACGCAATCGTTAAGGAGAATTTTCAATTACTTAAACCTACATAATCATACATCAGATTACTCCACCAAACTCAACATCCCCATTTTATCCATCTTTAATTTACCCTCATCATCTAATTTCCGGACAGCCGTAATCACTTTTTCCTTGGCATAGCCTTCAATGTTTTCAGAAAGGCGTTCGATATTCAAATGAGAGTCTTCTAAGATTTCTAAAATCCTCTTCTCTAAATCCCTTTCATTATTGGCAGACTTCTTCTCTTTAAGG
>QNXU01000355.1 GCA_003973485.1 Bacteroidota bacterium
AGAAATCCAACCAGCAAGGTGTTCAATTGATAGAAGACCTACTTCAACTTTACCGCATGGAATCGCAACAAAAAGCTGAAATAGAGGCTATCAATATTAGCTCTTATTTTGACGAATTGATACAAAAACATGAGGATAGTGCTAAACTCAAAAATATCAAAATTGAAACTAAGATAGAATCTACAAATAATGAATTCTATACAGATGCTGATAAGCTTCAGCGTATAATGGACAATCTAATTTCTAATGCCCTAAAATTCTCTTATGAGGGCACTACTGTAATGATAAAGGCAATTCAGGCAGATTCTCAACTACAAATTGAAGTGAAAGATGAGGGAATGGGGATTTTAAAGGAAGAGCAGCACAAAATATTTCATAAATTCCAAAAAATGAGCAATAAACCAACTGCAGGGGAAAGTACCTCAGGCTTGGGTTTATCCATAGTGAAAACACTAGTAGAGCAATTAGAGGGGACTATAGAGTTTGAGAGTGCGCCAAGAAAAGGAACAAGTTTTAGGGTTAGTTTAGAAGACCTTAAATCCAATCATTGTGATTTCTCCCCAAAAAACTGGACAGTAAGTTAAGTTTATTAAAAACCATTAAATTTACTGGTATGACACGAAGAAAATTCACCAACAAGTTCAAGGCTAGAGTAGCATTGGTAGCTATCAGAGAGCAAAAGAGTATGTCGGATCTGGAGAGCTATTATTAAAAAAATCACCCCTTTTGGTGATTTCGGGGTGATTTTCCATGTTGAAACATCAATTCTTCAGCAACTAAATACATTATAAATTTCCTGAATTCTCGTTTTCTATAAAGACCTAGGTTCTTATGAATCCTTTTTCTGTGAGTTTTTATGGCATCCTCACATACAAATAGTATTTCGGCCATTTCCTTAAAACTCGTACCTTTTTTACAAGGCGATAGGAGTTCCTGTTCTTTAAATGCCAATTGGACATTTATCACTATAAAGCTTTGTGTTTAAGGTCTATAATATTTCTAATTGCTTTTTATTGGAATTTTTAATAGAATTAAAAGTTAAACAGTATGCAGAAACTATAAGGTAAATTAAAAATATAAAAAGATTTCCTATAACATTTATGCCGAAAATATTTAAATAACATCCACAGTCAAAATTGCCAGTAGAATAAAGATTGAAATAAAACAAGGTAAATAAACTACTGTGAACTACAAAAATGAAAAATTGTACCTTTTCATATCTAGTAAAATAAAAAAACACTGCCATTAGTTGCAATATGATTACAACATAATATAAAAAGTATAAACTTGAATATTGAATTATAGGAAATTGCACAAATTTTAAGTAAAATTCATCATAATTAAAAATACCATATGAAGTAAGATATATACAAAATGCTGTTAAAAGCAACTTAATTATTTTTATAAACATAATTATCTAAATATTTAATTCATAGTTGACTATTGTAGAATTTTCATACAAAACAAACAGATGATTATCCAATGCTACTATTTGATCAGCTCTCTGTCCATCTTCTAAATTTTGAACAAAAAAAGAATGTTTGTAATTACCAATTTTATCATAAACATCAATTATCCTGTTATCATTATAATCTGGCATTAAAAAATTAGACAATATAAAAACATGATTTGAATTTATAGCTCTAGAGTAATTCCCATAAAAATCAGGCTCAAGAGTACTAAGTTTAATTCCTCGACCTATATCTTTTCTTAAAAACCTTGGTAATGGATTTTTATCTATAGTTTGATATGTACCTGTAAATTCTCCATTAGGTGAAAAGATAGAAAACAATCCCGTCTTGTTGTATGAATATAAAATATCACCTTGATCGCTTTGAGAAAAATAACCTTCAAAAATAAGTTCTCTACCTATTGTAGGAATATTTTCTCTGTCAACCTTTTTTTCAAGTATATCATCAATTGTCCAATACTTTAGGATTTCATTCGCTTTAATATCGATAACTAAAAAATAAAACTGTAAATCACTACTTCCTGCGGTTAGAAAAGTATTTTTATTAATATAAGTACAGTCAGAAATTCGTAAGGAATCGTTTTTGAAATTCATATAAAAAAGAAGTGAATCATTTTTATCAAATTTCTTTATCATTTGCTGAGAAAAATCAAAGGTGAAATATTGTTTGTTGTTTAGAGGTCTGTAATGTTTTAAAGAACGATGTTCAGCAGGACTGTCACCACTTTTTCCAAACTCCCGCTTAAACTTTAATTTATTTGACAATGAAATCACTTTATTTTGTCGATTATCAATTAAAAATATATCATCAAAATAACTGAAAACAAGAAATCCTTTACCTTGGTAATTATATCTTGATAACTCTTTTAAAGACGAATCTAAAATTTTCCTTTTTTGCAGATTTTTTGAAATTAGGTTTAACCGTTCTTCATTTGATTTTATCCTATCTTCAGCATTTTTGCTTAATGCAAAAACAAAGGCAGCAATAATTACTATTAAAATAGCAAAACTTGAAATATATTTTTTTTTCATTTTCAACTATTTGAATGAGCTATAAATTGAAAAAGAATGAAGTCAGAGACTTCATTCTTTCTTTTTTACTTATAATTTAATTACGATTGCTGAATCGTCTTTTCCTTTAGAATTATTGAATGGATTACTAATTCCATTTTTAGAGACTTTGCAAGATTCTCCAGATCCTGGGCAAACCTCCACATCCTGATCCTCACTTGCTAAAGCCAGAAAACTGTAGGAAAACAAACTAACTGTTATAAAAAATATTAATTTTCTCATAATTACTAATTTACTTGTTTTACAACTACTGTTCCTGAACCTTTATTCTTCTCAGACTCTACATTTACAGTCTCCCCTCCATATGTGATTGTAGCGTTACAAGACTCTCCACCTCCTGGACATACATGCAATTCCTCCCCGGAAAATGCAGGAATTGCAAAAACGAATGCAACAAAAATTGCGCTTAGCAATTTAATAACTAGATTTTTCATGGTTAAAACAATTTAGTGTTTAATATTTATTAAGTGCGATCGCATTACAAAAATGAAGAAATATAAATATTAGAGCATCACCCCAAGGGGTGATTTTGGGGTGAATTATTGTTTTGCAACATCAATTCTTCTACCACTAAATCCATTATAAATTTCCTAAATTCCCGTTTTCCATAAAGGCCGAGTTTCTTAACTATCCTTTTTCTATGAGTTTTTATGGTATCCTCACTTACAAATAGTATTTCGGCCATTTCCTGACAACTCAAACCTTTTTTACAAAGCGATAAGACTTCCTGTTCTTTAAATGTTAATTCGGCATTTATCACTTTGACACTAAGTGGGGGGAGTGATTTTCTTAAAAGCATGATTTAAGGTTAGATCGGAAGAGCA
>QNXU01000306.1 GCA_003973485.1 Bacteroidota bacterium
CAAACTGGTAATCAAATCTACAGAACATTTGAAAGACAGGATGTACCTAACAATAATTACACAACAGAATGGTTGGACAGATGGACGGAATCAAATCCGAACGGCTCTTATCCTAGAGTTACCACAGGTGCAGTGGATCCGGTAGCAAATAATAACAGCCCTTCTAGCTTTTATGTTGAAGATGGTGATTTCGTAAGAATTAAGAATCTTCAGTTAGGATACTCTTTACCTAAAGATTTACTGGAAAAGGCAAAAATCAAAAAAGCCAGAATTTATTTCTCAGTAGATAACCTATTAACACTAACTGGTTATTCTGGCTTTGATCCTGAAATAGGGGTGCAAAATTATAATGTGTCTGCAGCAGGCATTGACAGAGGTTATTATCCTCAAACAAGAAATTATGGTGGTGGAATTCAAGTAAGTTTTTAATACAATGAAGACAGTTAAATTAATTTATATCGCAATTTTAGTAGTGTTTATTTCATCATGTAAAGATGAATTTATAGAGACAGAACCTCAAGCTACTATTTTAGAAGACAATTATTATCAATCTGAAGAACAAATCTTTAGAGGGTTAATAGCAGCTTATGATCCTTTACAATGGACTTTTGCTGATGGCGCTTGGTCTAGCAGTGTGATGTTAGGAGAAATTAGATCAGATAATGCTAATGCAGGTGGAGATCCTTCAGATGGTGATCAACCAGGATGGCAGGCTATCGATGATTTTCTTAGTACAAGCTTAACATTAGAAAGCCAAGCTTTTTGGAAAAAAGGTTGGTGGGGTGTTTACAGGGCAAACCTCATCATTAATAATGATAACGTTTCTTCAGCTACTGTAGATGAATATAAAGCAGAAGCTAAATTTCTAAGAGCTTTCTATCATTTTGATATGTTTAGGACATTTGGTCCAGTTCCTATTATTGATCATGTTATTCTTGAAAATGAATATTCACAGATTGAAAGAGCCAATTTGACTGAACTTTTTGAATTTATCACAACAGATTTGGAAGAAGCAATTCCTTTATTGCAAGAGGCCAAATATACTGGTTCTGAGGCAGGAAGAGTTAGCAGGACAACCGCTCAAGCTCTTTTAGGAAAAGTATATTTATATTGGGCTGATTTAGCCAATGATGACCCAGCCTTATTTGACCAAGCTGCTACCAACCTAAATGCTGTGATTACATCTGGACAATACCAATTGTTAGATGATTACCATGAAATTTTTGCTTTTGGTGCAAAAAATACTGAAGAATCTGTCTTTGAAATCCAATTCACGAATGCTGTTCCTGCTGATTGGGGTGGTACTGTATTTATTGATGGAAATATGATTACACAACTAACAGGAATTAGAGGATTATGTGATGATCATCCTGAATATGATGCTGGTTGGGGGTTCATGTTGCCAACCGAAAGTTTAAATGATCACTTTTTAGCGGATGATCAATACAGAAGATCAGGAAGTATTACTTCGCCTGTGGAATTAGCAGATGAAGGTTGTAATGTGGATTTAGGTGAGCAAAATATGGCTGATTATGAAGGCTATTTTCAAATAAAGTATGCAAACTATAATGATTATACTGCACCAAATGGTGGTGATATAGTATTACAAAAAGATCCAAACCAACCTGTAATTAGATATGCAGATGTTCTTTTAATGTATGCTGAGGCTTTAGAAAGAGGAAGCGGATCATCTGGAGAAGCTATGCAATATGTGGATATGGTTAGAGAAAGAGCTGCAGGACCAGGTGATAATTCAGGTAATTTTAGAACCACCCAGCAATTAATGGCTGATGAAGGATTTACTTTATTGGATGCTATTTGGTATGAAAGAAGAGCCGAATTTGCTATTGAAGGTGATAGATGGTTTGATTTAGTACGTTCAGGAAGAGTTGATAATAGCCTTTTCGGACCTCAAAAGGCAGCTAATCTTGATCAATCAAAAATTTACCTTCCTATTCCACAAAGGGATATAGATAATACTGGAGGTTCTCTAACTGAGTATCCTTCACCCGAATTATTTAATTAAAGAGTAAAACCAATCTAAATACAATAATTATGAAAAAAACAATTTATCAATTAGGATTATGGTCATTAATATTGACCTTAGCTTTCGCCTGTGAGGAAGATCCGGTGGAAGCTGAAAAGCCTACGGCTAGTTTTCAGTATACAGTAGGTGAAACTGATTTCTTAACAGTTACTTTTGAGAATTTCTCTCAAAACTTTGAGTCATCGGAATGGGATTTTGGTGACGGAAGCGAAGTTTCTACTGAAGAAAATCCAGTTCATACTTATGAAGCAGCAGGTACTTATGATGTTACTTTAACAGTTACTAGTTCTTCTGGCGAAACTGCAGAAAGAACAACTGCGGTTGAAGTAACTGACCCATTAGAAGCTCAAAGAACATTAATTGGAGAAGATGGTAAAACTTGGCAGTTATTAGCTGACCCTTCTACTGGACTTAACGCAATTCAAGTAGGGCCTGCTTCCAGAAGTGAAATTTGGTTTGCAGTTGGTGGTACAGCTAATGAAGTTACTGAACCATGCGTACGTGCATGTATTTTTGATGATACTTGGACTTTTAATACGGATGGTACATACACGTTCGAGAATAATGGTGATTTCTGGGCAGAAGGTGGTATTTGGCCAGAAGAGCAGGTGGGATGTTTCGATACAAGCGTAGATGGAAATTTTACTGGGGCAAATGGTCAGGATTTATCAGGATGGAATTCAGGAACTCATGACTTTAATTATGATCCAAGTAACGAAACCTTAACAGTAAATGGAGGCTTTATTGGACTTTCTAAAGTAGCTACTAGCGCAGAAGTTTCAGAACCACAGGAATCTGTAACTTATTCTGTAGTAAAATTAGTTGATGCTGCTGTAGATACTTTAGTTTTAGAAACTGAATTGGTGAATGATGATGGAGTTTTTGGTTATTGGCAATTTACTTTAGTAAGCTATGGTGATACTCAGCCAGTTACAGTTGAACTTTGTGAAACTGAAGCATGTGTTCCATTAGAAGCTGTTTCGCCAACTATTATTTCTCATTCTTTTGCTTCAGATGAAGCTTCTGAATGGAATTTAATGCAGCCTGTTACTTCAAATTCAGGAATTGAATTAGGAGTGGATGATCCAACTGATGCATCAGCACCTAAAGTTGGTAGGTTCATACGTACAGCTGAACAATTCCAAGAGTTACAGTTTAAGTTAGATCCTGCTAATGCGATTAACTTTGAGAACTTAACTACTATTACAATGGATGTATACTTGCCATCATCAAATGATTATTCAGGTGATTTGACCGATAATGTATTTATTGGTTTTGGTGCAACAGAATGTCCTCCAAATTGGTGGGAAGATTTA
>QNXU01000437.1 GCA_003973485.1 Bacteroidota bacterium
CATTTAATGGACATTGCACAAGCAGCTGATTTACCAAACATCAAAGCTATGAGTAAAATTGTCAAAAAATATTACCTATGCCTACCTAAAAACGTATCTTTGTAAATTATAGCAACCATAATTATTATAAATGGAGTTTAGCGTAAATCAAATAGCCGGAATGATTGGAGGAACTGTTGAAGGGAATGGCGAAAGAACAGTTGATAATCTGGGAAAAATAGAAGAAGGAAAAGCCAAAACGATAAGCTTTCTTTCAAATGAAAAGTATGAAAACTACATCTATAAATCAGATGCAGCTGCCATAATTGTTAAGAATGGCTTCTCACCAAAACAAGCTATTAAACCAGCCTTAATAAAAGTTGAAGATCCATATTCTGCTTTTACTCGCCTTTTGGAAGAATATAATAAGATTATGTCTTATGCTAAATCAGGCGTAGAAACTCCAGCATACATTGGAGAGGGAAGCACTGTAGGTGACAATATTTATAGAGGTGCTTTTTCCTATATCGGAAATAATGTTAAGATTGGAAATAACGTTAAGATATATCCGCAAGCTCACATAAGCGATAATGTTGAAATTGGAGATAATACTATAATTTTTCAAGGTGTTAAAATTTATGCTGATACTAAAATTGGGATAAATTGTAATATTCAAGCTGGAGCAGTGATCGGAAGTGATGGCTTTGGTTTTGCTCCTCAAGCAGATGGCACTTACAAAACCATCCCTCAATTAGGAAATGTAGTTCTGGAAGACAATGTAAGCATTGGTGCCAACACCACAATTGATTGTGCTACATTAGGTTCAACCATCATCCGAAAAGGAGCAAAAATCGACAACCTAGTTCAGATTGCTCATAATGTAGAGATTGGCGAAAACACAGTAATTGCTTCACAATCAGGGGTTTCTGGAAGTACAAAAATCGGAAAAAATTGCGTGATTGCTGGACAGGTTGGGATAGTAGGACATATCAATATCGCAGATAACACGACTGTTAGTGCCAAATCGGGTGTATCTAAAACAGTAAAACAAAAAGGTACAATCCTTTCAGGACTGATAGGATTTGATCATAAACAATATCTTAAAGCCAGCACTTTATTTAAAAGGTTACCGGAATTACACCAACAAGTTCAGCAATTGGAAAAAATAGTTTTAAATTTGCCGACTGAAAAAAAGAACTAAATGTATAATAAACAGCACACTATTAAAAAAGCGGTAAGTGTTTCTGGAGTAGGACTTCACACCGGTCATAAAGTAACTTTAACTTTCAAACCTGACGAAATCGATAGTGGAATTAAGTTTCAGAGAGTAGATCTTCCTGAAAAACCTATTATAGAAGCTGATGCTGATTTGGTGGTTGACACTTCCAGAGGAACTACTATAGCAAAAGGAGAAGCTAGAGTTTCAACTGTTGAACATGTTTTATCAGCCTTAGTTGGGCTTCAAATCGACAATGTTTTGATTGAAGTAGATGGCCCTGAAACTCCAATCATGGATGGAAGCGCTAAACTTTTCTATGAAGCTTTAGAATCTGTAGGACTAGAAGAACAAAATGCACTTAGGAACTTTTTTGAAATCCCAGAAAGTATATTCCTTACAGATGATGAGAAAAATGTAGAAATGGCATTATTGCCTGTTGATGACTACAGAGTTACAGTTATGATCGACTATAACTCAAAAGTTTTGGGCAGTCAACATGCTTCATTAAATAACATTACAGACTTCAAAAAAGAAATTTCTACTTGTAGAACTTTTGTTTTTCTTCATGAACTACAACAGTTATACAATAATAATCTAATTAAAGGTGGCGATTTAAATAATGCTATTGTTGTAGTTGACAAATTAGTTTCTGAAGATGAATTGAAGGAGCTGGCTAAAATATTTAACAAACCAAATATTGAAGTTAAGGAAGAGGGAATTCTTGATAATATTGAATTAAGGTTTAAAAATGAACCTGCCCGACATAAATTACTGGATGTTGTAGGAGATTTAGCTTTGGTAGGCAGACCAATTAAAGGTCAAATTTTAGCTGCTCGTCCTGGGCATTCAACTAATGTGGCATTTGCACAAAAAATCAAGAAGTACATTAAAAAAGCAGAGAAATCTGCACCCAAGTATGATCCGAATGCAGAACCTGTAATGGATATTGATGGTATTTCTGCCATGCTAAGGCATAGGTATCCTTTTCAGTTAGTAGATAAAATTATCCATCAAGATCATAAAACAGTAATAGGTTTAAAAAACATTACCATTAACGAAAATTTCTTCCAAGGTCATTTCCCTGGAAATCCTGTAATGCCAGGTGTTCTTCAAATTGAGGCAATGGCACAGACCGGAGGTATATTGGTATTAAGCACCGTTGATAACCCATCGGAATATTGGACATATTTTCTTGGAATAGATAATTGTAGATTTAGAAAAATGGTTAGACCAGGCGATACAATTATACTAAAGTGTGAACTTCTAGCCCCCATTAAAAGAGGCATAGCCAAAATGCAAGGTTATGCGTATGTAGGTAATAGTGTAGTAAGTGAAGCCACTTTAACTGCAAGAATTGTAAAAAAAGACGAAGAATAAAATCTCATTTAAGATTGTAAAAAGCATTTTTTGCTTAAATATATATTTACATGGACAAGTCATTAAACTATATTCATCCAGACGCTAAAATAGGAAAGGATGTCATAATCGAACCCTTCACCTTTATTGATAAAGATGTTGAAATTGGAGAAGGCACATGGATAGGACCAAATGTCACCATAAATTCTGGGGCTAGAATTGGGAGAAATTGTAAAATCTATTCCGGAGCCACGATTTCAGCAGTTCCACAAGATTTAAAATTTAGTGGAGAAGTCACAACTACTGAAATTGGCGATAATTCTGTAATTAGAGAATATGTTAACATCAGTAGAGGAACCAATGATCGAAAAGTAACCAAAATTGGTTCTAACACATTGATTATGGCGTATGTTCATATTGCCCATGATTGCGTGATAGGTGATAATTGCATTTTAGTAAATTCCGTTCAAGTTGGCGGGCATGTTTCCATAGACGACTGGGCTATTATTGGTGGTGCTACAGCAATTCATCAATTCGTTAAAATAGGAAGTCACGTTATGATATCTGGCGGATCCTTAGTTAGGAAGGATGTTCCTCCTTATGTTAAGGCAGCCCGTGAACCGCTTACCTATTGTGGAATAAATTCCGTTGGACTAAGACGAAGAGGTTTTAGCAATGAAAGAATTAACGATATCCAAGAAATATATAGAAGCTTATATTTAAGTGGTAAAAACAATGCCGAAGCTCTTGAAAATATTGAAACCTTAATCAGAAGCAGTGAGGAAAGAGACAATATTACTGCATTC
>QNXU01000038.1 GCA_003973485.1 Bacteroidota bacterium
TCAGCAACAGCTACCTCATCCAAGCTACCTGTCATTTCCTTTCTATAGCGGGATATAAAAGGCACAGTGGCACCACCATCTAATAATTCTACTACTGCTTTTACTTGTTGGGGACGCACATTTAATTCCCCTGCAATTTTAATTATGTGATCCATTTGTATGATTAAAGATTCAAGAGTACAAGGTTATTAACCTGGACTCTGGATTAAAGAATGTAGTTATTTGATTAGTTTCAACCCATCAATTCTTTCAAAGTGTTTATTATTAAGAGTTGCTAGGGAGATATCATTTGACATTGCTACGGAAGCAATTAATATATCAGCAATATCAATTATTTTATTATTAATTTTCAAATTTAAGTATATGTCAATCGCCATATCAGAAGCGGATTTATTGAAATCCAAAAACTCTAAATTTTCATAAACATGATTCCAATAATTAGATTTTGATTTTTTATTTCCTATCCCAATTTCATAATGAGTTATAGCAGAAATTGCAAATTCCTCATCGTAATCAAGCAGGGAATAGAAAAAGGAATTCTCTTTTTCTTTTTTTCTGAAAAGATCAATTAAAACTGAAGTGTCTAATAATATCAATTTAACCTTGTTTTGTTAATGTGATTTCTTGCTTCTTGATATGCTGAATATTCTTTATCTGACCAAGTTGGAGCTTTTAATATGAATTTTTTAAGTTTCTCTTTCTTTTCATTTTTAACCTTTATTTCGGCCTTGATAGATTGAAGTAATTTCTCCATTTGTTCTTGAGGTAATTGATTAATTACTTTAACTAGCTCATCATATTTTAAATTCAATTCAACTTTCATAATATTTGATTTTAAATTTAATCTAGTGAAATTATGACTATATAACATCAAAATATTAACCAAAATTTCTTTTCCCCTTAGAATCTATTTTTTAAATCCTAAGCTCTACAGGGCAGACTCTCAACTCTAAAAATCAAAACCCTAATACTTTTCGTACTCTACCCAAGGTTTTAACGGCTATTTCGGCTGCTTTTTCTTCGCCTTTTTCTAATTTTTTGTGAAGCTCATCTAAATTTTCCATATAGTGATTATATAGCTCTCTTTCTTTGGCGTATTTTTCCACTATCAATTCAAAAAGTGCCTGCTTTGCATGGCCATACCCGTAATTACCTCCCTCATAATTTTTTCGCATTTCTGCTACTTGCTCATCTGAAGCCAATAATTTATAGATATTGAAAACATTACAATTATCTGGATTTTTAGGCTCTTCCATAGGCGTACTATCCGTAATGATTTGCATTACATTCTTTCTCAGCTTTTTATCGGTCTGGAAAATATCGATAGTATTACCATAAGATTTACTCATTTTCTGACCATCCGTGCCAGGAATCGTCATGATTTGCTCATCAATTCTGGCTTCTGGCAAAACGAAAACATCACCATACCTATGGTTAAAAGCGCTAGCTATATCACGAGTCATTTCCAAATGCTGCTTTTGGTCTTTCCCAACCGGAACAATATCTGCATCATATAAAATGATATCACAAGCCATTAAAACTGGATAAGTAAATAGACCAGCATTCACATCAGCCAAACGGTCTGATTTATCCTTAAAGGAATGTGCATTGGCCAACATTGGGAAAGGAGTATAGCAACTCATATACCAATTCAATTCCGTCACTTGTGGTACTTTCGATTGTCTGTAGAATAAATTCTTATCTGTATCAAAGCCAAATGCTAACCATGCGGCTGCCACCGCATTTACATTTTCTTTACGAACTTCTGCATCTTTAATGGTGGTTAACGAATGTAAATCCGCAATAAAAAAGAAGCTTTCATTTTTTGGATCTTGAGATAATTTTATGGCGGGGATAATGGCCCCCAATAAATTCCCCAAATGGGGTTTACCTGAACTTTGAATACCCGTTAAGATTCGTGACATTTTATATATTTTTCTTTCTAATGATTTTGTCTAGACTATAATTTCCACCTCCGTTTAGCGCAGTCACAGCAAAAACTGCAGCATATAACAATCCTAATTCCTGTTTTCCAAAAGGATCACCACTATGGACTACTAAAGCCGCTATTAACATAGTGAATAAAATTGGTACACTTGCCAAGCGGGTGTAAAGACCTAAAGCTACTAAAATTGAACAAATAAATTCTGCAAAAACTGTAGCTACTAAGCTAAATTCTTCACCTAAACCAATTGGATCTGCAAAACTAAAATCACCAGAAACTAATTTTCTGAATTTAGGATATCCATGAGTTAGCATCATGAGTCCACCTGCTAACCGAAGCACCAATAAACTTAAATTTTTAAATGGCATATTGAATATTATTATAAAAAATTGAGATTTTCATAAATACCTTATCACTTATTTAATTTACTACCAAAATAAACTTAAGGGATGAAAAAAGTGAAGAAATGTGTATCTTCGTTTATATTAAAAAACGAATTTATGAAGAATATTCATTTGCTAAAAAATTCACTGACTATTGTTTTTCTATTTTTTATCCACAATTCAGCATATACACAAAATAATACAGCTAAAATTATATTCTTGAAAGAAAGTCATGATTTTGGCACCATTGAAGAGTCAAGTGGTACTGCTCAATTTGCTTTTAAATTTGTTAATTCTGGAACAGATTCGATCAAGCTCACTTCAGTTAGAGCATCCTGTGGTTGTACCACTCCTTTTTGGGAAAAAGATGCGCTAATGCCAGGCGATACTGGTAAAATTGAAGTCGCCTATAACCCATTAAACAGACCAGGCAAATTTGCTAAAACAGTTACAGTAAGAACTTCTGGTGAACCAGAAACCAAAATACTAAGAATTTCAGGTTATGTAAAACCAAAGCCTAAATCCATTAAGGATGAATATAATACTGAATTAGGCGGCATAAGACTCAAAAGTAAATTTATCAATTTCGGTAACATTACTACCGAAAAACCTGTAGTTGAAGAAATAGAAATTTATAATCAATCGGAAGATACCATCAATGTTTTAGATCGTTTTGTTTCTGCAGATTTCATAAAAGTTACAAAACTCCCAGCATCTATTCCTCCAAATAAATCTACTAAAATTGAAGTCCACTATTTACCGAAAATTAAAAATGATTTAGGATTTATGAATGATCCATTAACCTTATTTACGGATGAATTAGAAAACAGCAATAAGGCCTTGAATGTGATAGCAACCATTAATGAATACTTTCCACCAATGACGGAAGAAGAATTAGCTAAAGCTCCTCATATTGAATTTGAATCAATGGAATATGACTTCGGGCATATTGATGAGGGTAACCAATTAAGCCATACTTTTAAATTTAGTAATATAGGAAAAGACACCTTAAATATTAGAAAAACGAATA
>QNXU01000409.1 GCA_003973485.1 Bacteroidota bacterium
GAAAGAATTCAAACCATGGAAGCTTATGGAGCAGAAGTTATTTTAACTAAAGCAGAAGGCACCATTGAATACTCCAGGACTGTTGCTGAGGAAATGGCGGCAACAGGAGAGTATTATATGCTCAATCAATTTGGAAACCCAGATAATTATAAACAACATTATAAAACTACAGGTCCTGAAATATGGAAGGATACAAAAGGTGAAATCACACACTTTGTTTCGGCTATGGGAACAACCGGTACTATTATGGGGGTATCCCGCTATTTAAAAGAGCAAAATCCCAACATTCAAATTGTGGGCACTCAACCAACTGATGGCTCAAGAATACCAGGAATTAGAAGATGGTCTCCAGAATTTTTACCCAAAATATTTGAGGCAGATAGAGTGGATAGAACCATCGACATAAGCGAAGAAAATGCCACTAAAATGACCCAAAGAATGGCGAAGGAAGAAGGTATTTTAGCTGGGATGAGCAGTGGTGGAGCTTTATATGCCGCTTTGGAAATTGCTCAGGAAATTGAATCAGGTGTTATTGTATGCATCACCTGTGATCGCGGTGACCGTTATTTGAGTTCAGGTTTGTTTAAAAAATAATGTAAAGTATGCAGAGCCCATGAAAAGACCACAAACCAACAAGCAATATGTCTGCAATGTTTGCAGCTGATGCAATATTACGACTGTACCAATGAAGCCTACACAAATGAAAGTCGTCTAAGAACCATTCCCAAGCACAACTGACTATCTTTCAGTTATTTATATAGATAATCCAATATTGAGACACTCAAGTACCGGTTTTACTTGGGTGGTACAATGGATAATAAAAACCCCAAGCCTCTCTTAAAGCTTGGGGATTAGTATTAGTTAATACTTAATTACCACCATGCAAGCATGGCGGGAATGCGGGGCAAGGTGCCGCTCTTTGGAAGGATGGACAATTCACGGCCATTTATCAGAGTCTTCCCGAGTACCCAATACTGCTAACACAATTACATTTTGTTGACTTACTAGAAAATGGATAGCGTATGGAAAATGCTTTATTAAAGCTAAACGGGTATTTTTATACCTGACTTGATAATGAAGTGGATTTTGAGTTATTAAATGAATTTTCTCCTCAACCTCATCTAAAAAACGTACACCTAGGTTTTCTTGTTTATCTTCGTACCATTGAGACGATTCTAATATATCAAGCTCAGCTTCTGGCCTGACAATCAAGCTATAATTCATAATTGCTTTCTAATGCGGTTTTTAACATCTTCCCAACTTGATCCTGCGGAAGGATTAGCTTGATGTGCTGTTAATCTTTCATCTAAAACTTTTTTATGCGCTTCACTTAAATTATAGTCATCTTCTTTAAGATCTGCCTGTACCATGGCATACATTAAATTGATCTGGCGTTCATCTGCTTTGTTAATATATTCATGAAGTAATTCTCGAATTTGAGCTGTACCCATAATTGATTATTTATTTTAAGTAAAGATAACATTTTCAATTCCTAATTTAGTTTCATTTATTGATTTTATACTAACGGATGGAACTGCTGCACTTTTTCCTATAGGCCTTACATGTCATTTTACAGATAGCTTTCTACCGGAGAATTGCAAGCTATTTGACTTCCTTAAGGTTGTAGATTTTCAGACAAAATCAAGGAAGTGCCCATGAAAAGACCACCAATCAACAAGCAAAATGCCTGCACAGCTTGCAGCTGATGCAATATTACGACTAGACCAACGAAGCCTACACAAATGAAAGTCGTCTAAGAACCATCCCCAAGATCAACTGACTATCTTTCAATTGTTCATATAGACAATTCCAATATTGGGACACTCAAGTACCGTTTTTGCTTGGGTTGTACAGTGGATAATAAAAACCCCAAGCCTTACAAAGAGCTTGGGGATTAGTTATTTCTTAATCACCACCATGGCGGGAACGGGGGATGATTACTTATTAGAAGCTAAATGGCAGAAGGCTGAAAATGTCAACGCTGGAGAGCTTTATAAATTTGCTGGTAAAATTAATGGTAAAAGGAAAAACACCCTAGGTCTTTTTATTTCCATTGATGGATTCTCTAAAGAAAGTACTCAAACTACTTCCAGTGACTTGCGCTCTCTTATTTTAATGGACGGAGGGGACTTAGATGCTGTATTAACTGATCGTATTAAGCTGGATGATTTGCTTTACCGAAAACGCAGGCATGCTTCTGAGACTGGTAATATCTACCTGAGCGTTAATAAAATTCTGGTTTCATAAAAAACCCCAAGCCTTTCAAAGCTTGGGGTTACGATAAAATCTTTTTAATCACGCCAAAAAATTTGATTATTCAAAATGTGATTTTCCTGTCTTACTAACATATAAAGTAACTCCTTTTCCAACATCTGTTAATGGAATTGAGACACTATAATGAAATTCAAAATATTTCTCATCACTATTATTAACACCTCTAAACTTTGGATATAATAAAACCCCAAAATCCATTAATTGAGCGCTTAAAAGTGAACTGAAATAATGTTTAGAAACATCTTTATCAAATAAAATATTTGAACCTTTCTTGATTGTTATATTTGAAATAAAATTATGTGTGATAAATTCATTATTATCATCACCCCAGTTATATTTTGCAGGTATAGCAATGGAACTATCATACAAACATTTGTAACTAAAATTAATTAAAAATGTATCTTTACCTATGAATATTGTTGAATCAATATTTACTTCCTTATTATAATTGCTAATATAATCTTGCTTCATTAATTCATATTCATCTTCCGTTTCCTCTTCAATATTTTCGGTTATAGTATTCATATCATCCTCATTTTTCACAGTAGATTTTTCTGCTTCTGTACTCTTATTTCCACAAGAATACAGAGATATGATTAATAATATTGATGCGGTTTTTAACAAGAAAAAATAGACTTTCATTGAAATTATAGTTTTAATTTATTTACCTAATACCGGGTCAATACCCGTTGCCATGAAATATATAAAGCCAGACACCACATTAGACTTTGCCCAATTTGGCACTCCTTGACCAGGTTGTCGGCTCTGGTTTGAACTTGATTTGACCTTATCTGGTTTTGTATCCCACTTATAAAAGCCATTAATACTTACTTTACCTCCTTGTCCTACTTCAAATACATCATTTTTAGGACCAGTCCCACCTTGAGAATGAATATAATTAACCTTTAATATGTTACCGTCCTTATCTCTATCAATTCCTGTCACTAATCCCGTATGATAAGGATACCCTTTAGAACTTCGAAAAGTTACAATATTCCCTTCAACTGCATCTGATTCATCAACCTTCTCAGTATTACTTTCAATATTCAACACACCACTTGATTCATCACCATGATT
>QNXU01000022.1 GCA_003973485.1 Bacteroidota bacterium
AAAAAAATAGAATATAAAATTGGTTAATTACAAAAGTAATCTATTCTAAGTAAACACCAAAGCCTTCATCAGACCTGGTAAAATTAATTCGTTCTTGAATGGTTGTGGCAAGTTCAATTCCAGTGTAATTAGCTGAAATAGGGAAAGAACGGTGTGCTCTATTAACTAAAAAAGCGGTCTCAATTTTCTTTACTTTAATGCTAATAAAAGGTCTTAATGCGTAAAAAATAGTTTTGCCAGAGTTTAAAACATCATCAACTATAATTATTACTGCATTTTCTGAGTCCTCAATTTGGCTAGAAAGTATTATTTCAGAAGTTTCTGGAGTTGATTTATCAATACTTAACTCAATAAAAACGGGTTTCAAATCAGAAATCTGATGAAGCTCTTTTATAATTTCCTGCCCAAAAATGGCTCCCCCTCCTTTGATTCCTACAATATAAAGTTTCTCTTGCTTGTAATTATTCTCTAAAACCTGAAAAGCTATCCGTTTAATTTTACTACGGATAGCTTCTCTATCTAAAATTTGGCTGCTTTTGTTAAGCATAATTTTATTTGTTTTCAGGTATTGGCATTTTTTTACTGTCTTTGAAAGTAGATAAAATCACCATAGATTGCATGCTATCTACAACTTCAATTTCACTTACTTTTTCCAACATTAATTTTTGATAAGAAGGAATATCTTTAGCTATTACTTTCAAAATAAAATCACTTGAGCCAGTAACATGATTACATTCAATGATTTCATCTACTCCTTCAATTGCTTTAATAAATTTCTCAATATTTGACCTGTTGTGACCTTTAAGTGAAACCATTACATACGTGCTCACACCTAAATTTATCTTCTCAGTATCTAATTTGGCATGGTAACTTTTGATGATTCCTGCATTTTCAAGCTTTTTAACACGCTCTAAAGTTGGTGCAGGAGATAATCCTATATCTTTTGATAGTTGTGCATTGGTAATTCTGCCATCTACTTGCAAAATATCCAATATTTTTTTGTCAATTTTATCCAGTTTGAAAGGTAACATTTTAATTATTTGGAGTTTTCAATTATAACGCAAAATTAGTATATAATATTGAATCCATCTGCATATTAATGGATTTATACCAAATTAATTTTTGCGTTTTAACTAAATATATAACATAAATATTGAAATTATAATATTGAACTTATTTTATTACAATACTGACTTAAATTAATATTAGTTTTACTTCCAAATTTGATTTATAATAATTCATGTCCTCATCAAACTTAAATAGGAATTGGGTTCAATTTCAAAACAAGCAATTTAGCTTTAATTCATTTATTAAAGAATATCAAAATTCTAATAATGATCAACTTAAATCAATCGCCCAATTTATTTCTGAATGGCTATCGGAAAAATCTGATATCCTTCAAAACACCTCTGGTTCAACAGGTAAACCAAAGTCTATTAAAATTTTAAAAAGCCAAATGAAAGCTAGCGCATTAGCTACCTTGAGCACACTAAATATCGAGGCAAATGACCATGCTTTATTATGCATCAATGCCGAATATATTGGTGGTAAAATGATGATTGCGAGGTCTATAATTGGTAATTTAAATTTAATTATTGCTCCTACTATTGCAAATCCATTAAAAGATTTTAGTACACAAATGCCTATAGAATTCTTTTCTTTTGTACCCTATCAATTTGAAAGAATCATAGATGAAAGTCCTGAAAAAATACCATTTTTGGAAGATTCTAAAGCAATCATCTTAGGAGGTGCCCCTGTTTCGGATAGTTTAGCCGAAAAAATTAATACCCAATTTTCAAATACTAAAGTTTACAGCACTTATGGGATGACCGAAACGGTTTCGCATGTTGCTTTAAAACTAATCAATTCAAATAAAGAAGAGACATTCAATGCATTACAAAACATCAAATTTTCTGTAGATGACAGGAATTGTCTAGTAATTCATGCTCCTGAAATCAGTGGTAAAGATGAATTAGTAACAAATGATGTAGTAAATTTAATTTCTTCAACAGCATTTCATTGGTTAGGCAGGAATGATTTTGTTATCAATTCAGGAGGCATTAAAATTCATCCCGAATTAATAGAAAAAGAAATAGGCAAAATATTTAATAGTAGTGGTATAAGTAATCGATTTTTTGTTTTTGGATTGCCAGATGACAAATTGGGAGATTCTTTAAATTTAGTTTTAGAAGGAAACAATGACAGTAAATTAATTCAGAACTTATTGAAAAAAAATTTAAAAGCCTTTCATAGTCCTAGGGAAATATATACAATAGATAAATTTGTTGAAACTGAAAACTCCAAAATCAATAGATTCAAAACAATTGATAAACTAGAAATAGTGTTGTAAGCTATATGAAAAAATTTTTTAGAGTTTTAGGAATTATAATACTTAGCATAATTGGGATTCTGCTGATTACAATTTTTAGTTTTTATAAATCAGACATTCCTGCTAGTGAAAACCGCGAAAAATATATTACTGATGAATCTAAATTTATAGAAATTGATAATAACAGTATCCATTATAGAAAAATGGGGAAAGGATTCCCTGTATTGTTAATTCACGGTAGTTTTTCATCTTTACATACCTGGGAGATTTGGCAAAAACAACTATCTGAACACTTCACAACAATTTCAGTTGATTTGCCTGGACATGGATTAACAGGCCCTAACCCTCAAGCAAAATATGATACTGATTATTACGCCCATTTACTGTGGGAATTGATGGATAAACTAGGACATGACTCGATAGCTATTGCTGGAAATTCTATGGGTGGTCAAGTGGCCTACAAAATGGCATTAGAAAATACTAATAGAGTAGAAAAACTCATTCTTTTAAATTCCTCAGGTGCTAGTCTAAAAAATGATTCTTCTAAATTTAGAGATGATAATAAATTCTCTGTATTCACATTAATCAACCATCCTATTTTTGCTCAACTCATGACAAAACTAACTCCAAAATTCCTTTTTGAAATGAGTTTAGAACAAGTCTACTACGATAAATCAAAAATTTCAAAAGATAGAATTCAACTATATTATGATTTAATGCTACAAGAAGGAAATAGAAAAGCAACCCTGCAAAGATTTAAACAAAGAGCCGCTTCAGATTTTGAGCGCTTAAAAGAATTGGAAATCCCTACGTTAATACTTTGGGGCAAGCATGACAACTGGATTCCAGTATCACATGCTTACCGTTTTGACCGTATTTTACCAAACAGCAAGCTAAAGATTTATGAAAATGCAGGTCATATTCCTATGGAGGAAATTCCTAATCAAACAGCTACTGATGTGTTAAATTTTATAATGGAATGAGATAATCTAATGCTTTTTTGTTTAATTATGAAA
>QNXU01000320.1 GCA_003973485.1 Bacteroidota bacterium
AAAATTGATTGAAAAATAATAAACCACCATCTGCTCAAATAAGTTGATGCTGTCATCAAGATTGAAAAGCAGCAAAATACAATTGCAATCAATAAATAAGTACCACTTAGCTCAAAGCCTGATTCCAAAGCTAAAAACCCTTGAAAAATCACATAATTCCGTGCTGGTATGGGTAACTCAAAAATAAAATCCTGAACATTTTGCAGCGATAATTCAATACTTTGGGTCTTCCGAACCACATCCATTGGAGCAGATAAATCATTGCTGTTACTTTGAGTATAAAAACTGTAGGCAAGCGATAACAGAAAAATAAAAAGGAGCACCTGGTAAATGCCCCTGTATCTTAATTTCCAATCTTTCCAAAAATCTAATCTAGCCATAGGTTTATTCTATTACTTTTGGTACCCTAAAATACTCTTGGTCTTTCTTAGGCGCATTCTTAAGGCCTTTTTCACGAGCCAGATGTTCTTTCACTTTATCTTCTCTCAATTGATTGACTTCAAAAGACATTGCTTGAAGTGGCTCCACATTATCAGTATCCAATTCCTGTAATTTCTCAACGAAAGAAAGCATGTTGTTCATATCTTTCAACATCTTTTCTTCTGATTTCTCATCAAACTCTAAACGAGCAAGGTGAGCAATTTTTTCCAAGGTCTCTTTATTGATACTCATCTAATGATATTTCTTTAATTCTTCTGCTATCACCTGATAAACCTTTTCCTTTAAAGAGGGTACATCATCCATACTGAGCCCTTCAGTGGAAATCGGTTGGTGATAAATCATCCGCATCTTCCTCCTGCTAATGAGCGGAATTTTTTCATCTGGTAAAATTATCCAATTATCCGGAAGTGTCACAGGCACAAGTGGAATTTGTTTGGTAATTGCCGCACGAAAAGCGCCATCTTTAAAACGAGTCATCTCAGGGATCTTCTTTGACATAATTCCACCTTCTGGAAACATCACCAAAGAACGATCATTACCCATTTTTTCTAGTGCAAGTTGCAAAGATTTATAGCGTCCTTTCAAGCTTTTTCGATTGACGGTAACATGCAATTTTTTAAACATATAGCCAAATAATGGAATTTTTGCCAATGAACTTTTGCCAACATAAACCACAGAATGAGGAGCAAAACCAAAACTTACAATGTCTAATAATGAAAAATGATTGGCACAAAACACATATTGAAGTTTAGGATCAAGGCTTTCCACGCCAGTTATTTCAGTTTTAATTCCTACGCAAATCAAAGCCACCGAAGCCCATAACTTATTTAGGTAATAGCAGTGCTTATGCCATTTTGGTATCAAAATAACAACTAAGAAAAAAGGAAATAAAAGCAAAAACAAACCAATGAAAACAATGGCACACCACAGTGTGTATAGTAGCTTGAAAAAATGCTGCATTATCTAAAACCTAAAAATTGCAAATGACAAATGAACTAAAAAAGAAGGAAATTTCCATTATCTAGGATAAAAGTGAGTGAATTATATAAAGTCATGCTCATTATATTTTACTTTTCTAAAATGAAAAAACTCCATTATAAAAGGAAGTAAAACTAAAAGTTTTTTAGGGAAAAGAAAACATTGATGTCCAATTTAGGATTAGTTCAAAACTTATTTCTCTAAATCAAAAAAGGCATCTACTTTATAGCAAATGCCTTTTATAATTATAATTGAATAGGATAATTATTTCAAATCGAACCTATCTAAGTTCATCACTTTATCCCAAGCTTTCACAAAATCCTTCACGAATTTTTCTTTAGCATCTGATTGTGCATAAACTTCTGAAATGGCTCTCAATTGAGAATTAGAACCGAATACTAAATCCACTCTAGTACCTGTCCATTTCTTTTCTCCTGTTTTTCTATCTTTTGCCTCAAAGATATCATCTTCTTTGGATGGAGACCATTCAGTATTTATATCCGTAATATTTACAAAGAAATCGTTGGTCAATTTACCTGGTGATTTGGTTAAAACTCCATGTTTTGAATTATTATAATTGGCATCCAAAACTCTCATTCCACCCACTAAAACAGTCATTTCAGGCGCGCTTAGCTCCAATAACTGTGCTTTGTCTATTAGCATTTCTTCATCAGGCACTGTGAAAGCTGTTCTTCTATAGTTTCTGAAACCGTCAGCTTCTGGTTTTAGCCACTCAAAAGATTCTACATCGGTTAATTCCTGAGTAGTATCCGCACGGCCTGGAGAAAATGGCACTTCAATATTATATCCTGCATCTTTAGCCGCTTTTTCTACTGCAGCACAGCCGCCTAAAACGATTAAATCTGCTAAAGAAACTTTTTTATTTCCAGACTGCGCATCATTGAATTTCTTCTGAATATCAGTCAATGCATTTAATACCTTAGATAATTGAGCAGGTTGATTCACTTCCCAATCCTTCTGAGGAGTTAAGGCTATTCTTGCTCCGTTTGCTCCACCTTTTTTATCTGTCCCTCTGAAGGTGGAAGCCGATGACCAAGCGGTATAAACCAGTTCTGAAACTGAAAGCCCAGTTTCCAAAATTTGCATTTTCAACTCTTTTACATCCTGCTGATTTATGATTTCATAGTCAACTTCAGGAATTGGGTCTTGCCAATCTAAATCTTCTGCTGGAACTTCTGGTCCTAAATATCTAACTTTAGGCCCCATATCTCTATGCGTTAATTTGAACCATGCTCTTGCAAAAGCATCCGCAAATTCTTCAGGGTTTTTATGAAAATGTTCTGATATTTTACGGTAATCTGGATCTACTTTCATGGCCATATCGGCAGTAGTCATCATAATACCTACTTTAATGGATGCATCCTCAGCATCTGGAGCTTTATCTTTATCCGCTATATTTTTAGGCACCCATTGATGCGCACCAGCTGGGCTTTTCGACAATTCCCATTCATATCCAAAAAGAACATCAAAATAACTCATATCCCATTGTGTAGGAGTTGGAGTCCAAGCTCCTTCTAAGCCACTGGTAATAGTATCTCTTCCTTTTCCACTTTTATGGCTGCTAATCCAACCTAAGCCCATTTGTTCCAATGGCGCGGCTTCTGGCTCTGGACCAACTAAAGCTGCATCTCCAGCACCATGTGTTTTACCAAATGTATGACCACCAGCAGTTAATGCTACCGTTTCATAATCATTCATTGCCATGCGCTTGAAGGTTTCCCTAATATCATAAGCCGATTTTTGAGGATCAGGATTTCCATCTGGCCCTTCAGGATTAACATAAATCAATCCCATTTGAACTGCTGCTAAAGGATTTTCTAAATCTCTTTCTCCTGAATAGCGATTATTTCCTAACCAAGTATCTTCAGCTCCCCAATAAATATCTTCTTCTGGTT
>QNXU01000279.1 GCA_003973485.1 Bacteroidota bacterium
CTTATTGTCTCCTGCATGTACTTTGTGTGAGTAGGCAATAGGTTGGTCAGGTTGATATCCTTGCTGTCTTCCTAAAGCGATACCTCTAACTGCTGTAAAATAAATACCGAATACAATCTGCCCGCCTGCAAGGATACGATTACACCCGCGAGGGATTGTATTTTATTACCATTTGCACCAAAAATAGGCAACATTTTTTCGGTGAAATTAATGATGGTAAAATGGAATTATCCCATCAGGGAATACTGGCAGACGTATTCTGGCATGAAATCGACATTAAAAATTCAGCTTCGAATTTTACATCAAACGAAGGTGAATTTTTAATCAAAGATTCCATGTGACAATTAAAAACGAATAATATACACATGAAATACCCCATCATGCGAAATCTGTTTTATTGGATGAATTTGTGGTAATGCCCAATCATATCCATGGCATTTTGATTTTGCAAAACGGTTTCCCACCACCTGATTATTTTGACGTTTTTGATTTTAATTCAATAGGAAAAAATGGGTTTGGTGCGGGTAGAGACAGGGCATGCCCTGTCTCTACCATGCCCGAAAATAATGAATTATTAGGCAAAAACAGATTCCAAAATCCCGGCAAAAATTCGGTTTCATCCATTATTGGGTCATACAAATCATCGGTGACCAAACACGCCAATCGGTTGAAATTGGAAAATGGTTGGCAGACCCGTTTCCATGACCATATCATCAGGACAAAAGAAGAATATTTTAGGATAAAATATTATATCCGCAATAATCCTAAAAATTGGGAGAAAGATAGATTTAGGAAGGATTAAATAATAAAATCTATAATTCAATTTTTCTACCCTGTGCAGCCGTTTCTACCTCCGGCAATATCTCACAATTATCCCATATCCCGCTTACCAATGTTTTAGCATAGGCTTCCGGTAATTTATTTTCCACCATTAATCGATTGGCTGTTTTATGATCGTATTCTAATTGATGATGTTTAACATCTAGGTTTTCATTCATTTCCATAAACCAAACGGCCGTTTCGCCATCATTTGCTGGCATGCCAATTACGCCTGCATTAAGCCATTGAAATCCATCTTTTTCATCTTTAAAGGGCAGTCCGCAATGACCAGCCAGGATAATATCAGCTCCTGTGGCTTTAAAATGCTTCAATTTTTCTTCCCAAGGAGTGGATTTGAAAATAAAATCCGAAGTTCCGGAATATGAGCCATGCACCATCACTACTTTTTTGCCATTATAATTAAATGTTAAATGCTCTGGCAAAGATTTCATCCATTGAATAGAATCAGAAGATAATCTCGACTGCACATAAGGGTACCATTGTCTGGAAAAGACATCGCAGCGGCTACCTTCATCAAAATCGCATCCGCAATCATCCTCACCTGAGGCAAGTTGCAGCTCCACATTACCTGCAATACAGTTTATGCCCCAAGATTTTACTAATTGAACACATTCTTCTGGTTGCGCGCAATATCCTGCGACATCTCCGGTACAAAATATATTATGAGGAGGTATTTTAGCATGTTCTGCATGTGCTTTTAGGCTTTCCAATGCTTGAAAATTGCTATACACCCCTCCAAAAACTATGATTTTTCCTTTTATCTCTCCGAGTGGTTTCATTTTTTCTTAATTATTATAATCGGTATAAAATAAGCCGTAAAGCAAAGTACTGTTCCCCAAACATTGGCAGCTAATAGGCCAGCATATTTCCCTTCTGTAAATATCAGAATATTTGGAAACCAGCCTATAGTATGAATAATTCCGATTAATATTCCAGCAAATATGGCTAAATGAAAGGACAATTTAGGGGCTTTTATATTCCAAAATAAGAATATGGGAGCCAAGCCCAAAACCATAGTACCACTAATGGTAGTGGCTGATAAAATTTCAGGGTTTAGAAAAACAGGGATAGTACCGACTATAGCTAATAAAATCATCATAATCCGCCCCATTTTTACGGTAGGGATTTTCTGAAAGCCTAAGTCTATGATACTCAATTTTGAAAATGAAGAGAAGGCTGAATCCAAAGTGGAGGCAGCAGAAGTGACCATAATGAAATTGAGCATTAGCATGCTTCCTAATCCAAGCAATTTCCCAACTTCTACAGCCGCTTGCCCTTCTAAGCCATTGAGTTTGGCAAAAACTCCGATCAGGGAAAATAATGTAATGCAAATAAATCCAATAATTGCAGCTGCAATAAAACTCTTTAATGTCTTTTTTGCAGGACTGATAAATCCTCTGTCTGTCATGACGGAATCATGAAATGGATAGCTGAATATTTGAAGGAAAGCCACCAGCAATAAATCAAGTCCACCAGCCTGACTCCATTCGCCTGTTGCAACAAAATTTCCAATAGGCTGTGTTTCATCCGATAAAATCAGCTTTAACAATACAAAAAGTAAGACACCAAAAAATACCATTTGAATTGCATCGGTGAGCATGGAACTTCTTAATCCACCTTTTAATGTATAGGCTAAAGTTAGTGCAGTAAACACCAAAATAGAAAAGTAATAGGAGCTACTACCCATCTCACCAAAATAGCTTCCTATCACCATGGTGTTTGACCAAACCTCATTAAATAGTCGAATAGCTACTACTATTGAGAAAATCAAGACTGCTTTCCTACCAAATTTGGAGCTGAGAAAATCATGTATGCTTTTAAAGCCTCCCTTAGTTCGAAGACGATAAATAATAATTCCAGCAACTACAAAAGATAAATAATAGACCGCATAAGCTACACCTCCTACAAAGCCGAACTCCAGGCCTAAGTTGGCGGCATTGGTAATGGATTTGGCAAAGATCCAGGAGATTACCAGGCTACTGGTGAGCAAGATCACATTAGGTTGCTTTCCCTTTAACGACAAGGCATTAAAGAATTCTGCCGGTTTTTTGGAAAGCGGTGCTAGAAAGAAAAAAAGGAGGCTGCTTATGATAATCAGCCCCCATTGATACATTAAAATATCTTGCATATTCGCAAAACTATTGAATTTAAATGATTGAATGCAGTGAAATTAGTTTAATCAATATCCCACCAAACGCTCTGATTAATACTATTCTCCGGATTCCCACTAGTTTCAACTAATTGCTCTTGATTCAGCGTTACTTCACTGCTCGGATACGGCATTCTAACAGGAATCAACCCATTATTTAAGCTCGCAGTCACAGTTTTTAATTCTGGGAAACCTGTTCTTTTCCTCTTAGTTTAAATAATTTTCCAAGTTTTTCTGTTTCTTTTTTAGTAGAATTAAATATTTCCATATCAGATCTTAAAACACCAGAAAATACCCTGAAATAACTTAATGTACCCATATATGGATCAGCTACAG
>QNXU01000291.1 GCA_003973485.1 Bacteroidota bacterium
GGACATCCTGGTTTAGGAAAGCTCGATATTTTTGTGGCCGAGCGAAAAGGAGGAGAAATCACTATTTCTCATTTGGGGAAACCAATGAACTCCAATAAAGATGATTTTGCAGTATTTATGTATTCGCCCGATAGAGGATTCTTTTCTAGTGACCGACCGGGAGGAAAAGGCAGAGATGATATTTATACCTTCAAAAATGAAGATCCTAACTTGAAAATCGTCAATTATTTTTTGGAAGGCGTAACCACTACTCATAATTCTGATAACGATGAGGTAATCTTGCCTGGGGTAAACGTGAGGATTTTTTCTCAGGATAGCGTCTTATTGGGAGAAATATTAACAGGGCAAGATGGGAAATTTAACTTCAGGGTATCGGAAGAAGAAAATTATTTTATAATTGCGGAGAGAGATAACTTCTTCACGACCAGACAAACTTTTTCCACTATCGGGAAAACCCTAGATAAAAGTCAACTGAATTCATTGATCACCAATAAAGTGTTTGAAACCGAAATCTTATTGGAAGAAATTATTTTGGACAAAGCCTTTGAGCTGGAAAATATTTATTATGATTTCGATTCCGCTAACATCCGAGCTGATGCCGCGATTGAGCTGGATAAATTGGTTACTATCTTAAAAGATAATCCGCCCATCAAAATTGAATTAAGTTCGCACACGGATGCCAGAGGAGAGGCGGCCTATAATCAAGATTTATCGAAACTAAGAGCAGAATCAGCTGTTGCTTATATTATTTCCCAAGGTATTGATCCATCAAGAATTAAAGCAAGAGGCTATGGAGAGAGTCAGCTAATTATTGAAAATGCACAGACTGAAGAAGAACACGAAACCAACCGTAGAACTGAATTTAAAGTGACAGAATACGATAAGGAAATAGCAAGAAGGATAAGAGAACAAGAGGAAGCTCAATTTAAAAAAGGAACTGTTGAGGTGGAAATTAAAGAGGAGAAGGAAGTTCCAAAAGATGCTTCAACAGATGAGTTTGATTTTAATTAAAGCCCCCTAGCTCAAAGCCCCCTAGCCCCCAAAGGGGGAACACGCATGGATTTCGCGGAGCAGTAAAATTGAGACAGCATCCTTACTTTTAAATGAAAAGAGCAAAATAAAGTGACTCAGGAATATTCTGTATCACATAAAAATAAATATAATCTGTGCGTAACTCCCCGCCAGCTGGCGGGTTGGGGGGCTTGGGCTAGGCTATTGAACTATCACCCTAATATTCTCTTCTAATCCGTTATGATTCACTTTTAAAATATACATGCCAGCTTTTAATTTTTGATTGATTTGGAGTGTTCCATCCGTATTGAAGTTTCTAAATTCCTGAACTTTAATACCCGATAAATCAAATAAGCCAACATAAGCTAAATCATCTCTAAACTCACTTGGTACTTGAATTTTAAGATTTGAAGCATCTTGAACCGGATTAGGCGAAACCGCCAACTTACCTTCAAAGCCAACTTCAATTTTCACCACTGGCGAATATTCATAAGAAGCATCAATATCTACTGATTTCAGTCTGTAGTAAATTACTCCAAAAGGAGCATTTCTATCAGTAAAGTCGTAATAAACATCCGACATACTTTCGCCCATCCCTTGCACTAAACCAATTTGTGACCAGTTTTCTTGGTCAATTGAACGCTCAATCTCAAAATGAGAGAAATTTTCTTCTTTAGCCGTTACCCAGTCTAAATTAATGTTTTTGCCTGATTTTGAGGCGGTAAAGGATTTAAGTTCGATTGGGAGGGCTGCATTTGTAACACCTAATTCATTTACAAGATAATCAGCTAAGGCACGGTCATTAGTAGCCATATCTTCAGCATTTCCTGGATTATCTCCATTGTAATTACTTCCCCCTCCAGTTCCGAGATTATTGTCTTCGAATATATAGAAATCACCGCTATTAGTAATGTTCGTGTTGTTTCCGGTAGAAGCTGAGCCAACAACAACCAATTTGCCTGAAGATGAAATATTTATATTATTATTTGATTCTAGATCACCAAGAACAATCAAAATACTTGAACCTCGGATTGTTAAAACTGTATTGTTATTAAAGATTACATTACCCGTTACAATTAATGTGTCACTATCATCAGTATTACTATCTATCGTGAAATTAACATTATTATTGAAACTCAAATTTCCATTTCTTGTCACTGTCCCTCCAATAGTAATATTAACGTTTTGAACATTATTTGTACCAGGTGCATTGTTATTCGTCCAAGTACCATTATTCGACCAATTTCCAGAACGCTCATCAAAACTAGTCTGACCAAAAGCTGAGGTTATAACAAGTGAAATTAAAAACGGATAAATAACTAAAAATAAAATCTTTTTCATATCATAAAAATTATATTACAAATATACGGCTAAACAATTAATGTAGATGTTTATATTAGGTGAATCACTTAAGATATCTTACATGAATCACTTATTTTACGATAAAACACGGCTCTTGGGATTTTAATACTCTTATTTGAGCTATCAAGCTGATATTTAATTCGATAAACATTTTAAAACGCTCGATTTTACTTTCATTACGCATTCATTAAAGTAAAATGCTCTTTGTGGTTGGGGCTACATCAGCTATATTTGCATTCTAAAAGAAAAAGAATTCATTTATGGCTGATTTTGAAAACCTACAACTGGCTAATGAGAATGGTGTACTAACCATCACCATCAATAGAGCCGAAAAACTAAATGCCTTAAATATCGCCACTATAGAAGAATTGCGTGAAGCTTTCCAAGATATTTATGATAATAACGAAGTGAAATCTGTCATTTTAACCGGTGCTGGCGAAAAAGCTTTTGTAGCGGGTGCGGATATTTCTGAAATATCAGAATTGAATGAAATGAACGGTAGAAAGTTTTCTGAAAATGGTCAGGAAGTTTTTGAAATGATAGAAAAATGCCACAAACCTGTCTTGGCAGCCGTAAATGGCTTTGCTTTGGGCGGTGGTTGCGAGCTGGCAATGGCTTGCCACATGCGAATTGCAACGCCTAATGCTAAATTTGGTCAGCCAGAAGTAAATCTTGGAATTATCCCTGGTTATGGTGGTACGCAAAGATTAACTCAATTAATTGGCAAAGGAAAAGCTTTAGAGCTGATGATGACGGCTGATTTTATAGGAGCTGAAGAGGCTAAAAGCCTTGGTCTGGTAAATCATATTGCGGAAAACCAAGAGGAATTAATGACTTTAGCTAATGCTATATTGAATAAAATTAATAGTAAAGCACCTTTAGCTATTGGAATGGTAATAGATAGCGTAAACGCTTATTACACAGGTGAAGAAAATGGTTATCAAAC
>QNXU01000344.1 GCA_003973485.1 Bacteroidota bacterium
GTTTTATGTGAACCGTAGAGATTTAATGCGTTGTGCTAAAATAGGCTCAAAATCCACATACCACCGCTGCGTTACGGATTTGGACTCGTGGCTTTACTTATCCTATTTCCCATCTAACAATCCCTATAAAGGCAGTAAAATCAAGATGTCCATTATTGGTACAAGTAACGAACCAGATATGGGACGGTACAATCCCACATTAGAACAGCTTGCGGAACAGTACTATCCCATACGTGAACCAGTTGTGGGACAGCACCATCCCATAAATGGACAAGTACTGGTATCTAATACAAACAATACTAAACAAGAAAACTATATAAAACAGCCAAAAGGCAGGCAGGCGGTTATTGATTTTTTTGAAGAAAATAGTTTTGATGCAGATGAGGGGAAAAAGTTCTTTGAGCACTATGAAACTCGGAACTGGCAAACAAGCGATGGGCAAACAATTCGTGATTGGCGAGCTCTAGCCACAAATTGGATGGACAGAACAGAATTATTCGACGAAAAAAACGAATCAAACAAAAAACAAGCGTCCCAAATCAAGGACAACTTGCGAACCACTAAAAACAAAGATTATGGACAACCCCTCTAAAATTACCGAAGGTGGCGTAGAATATTCGCTAGGAAAATTTGATGGCAAAAGTATATTTTATGATTTTCCAAAAATATTAATCTATTTGAATGCTAAAGGGAAACTACTTTTTGGTGAAAAGTTCAGGATTTATGACGAAGATAGAGATATACTTCTGAAGCTCTGCTCTTACTTCATTAAGGATAAAGATAATTGCAAAAGCTTTGGTATAGATATGGATAAAGGAATCCTACTTTCCGGACCAGTTGGTTGTGGTAAAACCAGCTTAATGAAATTGCTGAGATATATTGTGCCAATGCAAAGACCTTATGAAATGATTCCTTGTAGGAACGTAACCTTTAGTTTTAACCATCTTGGTTTTAAGACCATTGAGGAATATGGTAATACTAAATTTTTCTGTTTTGATGATTTAGGTATTGAACCCGCCGGACGTTTTTATGGTAAAGACCTGAACGTAATGGGCGAAGTACTTTTATCTCGATATGAGCTATACCTTGAGACCAAACAAAAAATCAAAACCCACGCAACCACCAACCTAAATGCTGAAGAATTAGAAGAACGTTATGGCAATCGTGTTCGCAGCAGAATGCGAGAACTGTTTAATCTAATTGCCTTTGATAAAGGTGCTGGCGATAAGAGAAAGTAGAATAAATTACTTACCAAGTTTTAAAATTCTAAAAGCACCTTGAATTACCAAGACAAATACGATTGTTCCGATAATCAAATCAGGTTTATTAGAATTTAGCCAATTGACCAAAACTCCTGCGGTTATAACCCCTAAATTAATAATGACATCATTAGAAGTAAAAATCATACTTGCCTTCATATGTGCCTCATCTTTGCTTTTTGATTTTTGTAAAATGTAAAGACAAATTCCATTTGCCGCAAGTGCGAAAATCGAAACGATAATCATAGTGGAAAAATCAGGAAGTTTTTCTGTACCAAAAAACCGTCTTAAGACTTCTGCAAATCCAACTATTGCAAGTGCTATTTGAAAATATCCTGCAAGTTTCGCAATTCGTTTCTTTTTTATCAAAGTTCCACCAACCGCAAACAAGCTAATTCCATAAACGAAACTGTCCGCAAGCATATCCAGACTGTCCGCAACTAATCCCATTGATTTTGAAATCAGTCCCGTCGTCATTTCTATTAAAAAGAAAAGAAAGTTAATGGCAAGGACTGACCAAAGCAGCTTTTTTTGGTTTGTGCTTTCATCAAAATCAGTTTGGTCGGTATGTTGTGTCGAAATCTTCTTTCCACCTAAATTCAATTCAATAATAGACTTTTCAATTTGGTCATTTTTCCCATTATGAAAAACAGCTAGCATTCTATTGGGGATGTCGAAATCTAAATATTTAATCTCTGAAATACCATCCAGTTTCATTCGGATTAGATTCTCTTCCGATGGACAATCCATTTTTTGAATCTCAAATAGGGTCTTTTGCATATCTATCCTCAGTTGCTATTATTAGTGGAAAAAATAATACAAATGTAATTAACTACTAGTGCAACCCGATTGCAAAGATTATCTGTTACAGTTGTCGCACAAGCCTTTTACAACCATATTGGCTTGTTGTAATTTGAAATTAGCAGGTAGTTCAATATTGGGAATAGGGACATCAAAAAGACAAAAGGTTCTATCGCAATTTGTACAATAAAAGTGATAATGCAGGTCTTTTGGGTCGCAGTTACAGCCTTCCGCACAAACTGCATATTTGGTCATTCCAGAGCCATCTTCAATGCTGTGGATAACTTTGTTTTCCTCAAATGTTTTTAGTGTTCTGAAAATAGAACTTCTATCCGTATAGGGCAGCGCATTTTCAATATCCTTTAATGATTGAGCTTTTTCTAGGCTTAAAAGATGGCGCAGAACAACCGTTCGTACTGCGGTGTTTTTTACTTTTTTTATTTTTAGGATTTCTTCTTCCGTTTGCATTTTCCTAATATATCATTTTTTAGAGTATTGTCTTTTCAGCAACAACTTTTGTTTTCTTGAATCGGCGGACAAGGCACAGTTCCGTAAGAACAATAAACACAACAATCTCCTTCATTTGGTTTTAGAACCGTTTTGCAACTCTCACATTCATAAAAGAATTGACAGGATTCCGTTGGCATTTCTTCTACTTTTTTATGTCCGCAGTTTGGGCAAGTTATTTCAGATGTCAATATAGTTTCCATTATTTTTCTTTTTTGTCGGTCACGTTATAACCTGTAGAATTAATTGCTTTCTCAATTTCCGCTTCATTGGTCTTGGTTTTATCAAATTCAATGATTGCATTTCCACTTTCGTATGATGCTTTTGAGCTCACGATTCCGCTGAGTTTATTTACTTCGTGGTTTACGTGTTCCTCACAACCCGAACAGGTCATTCCACTAATTTTAAATTCAGTTGTTTTAATATCCGATTTATCTACTACGATAATGTGTTTTGCCGTGTCTGGGTAAAAAATTCCTGAATAGTATGGAAATGCCAACATTACTATTGCAAATACAGTTATAATTCCTAAAAAAGTTTTGGACTGTGTGAATTTTGGTTTTTCGTCTGTCTCACATTCACAATCGATTTCCTTTTTAGGCTTTAGCATTTGATACCAGGCAAAACAAAGAACTAAAATTGTAAGCCCGATTAGGTAAGGTCTAAAAGGTTCTATCCAAGAGAATGTTGAAGCAATCCCACTTGTTCCTGCGATAAGAGCCAAAACAGGCGTAATACAGCA
>QNXU01000400.1 GCA_003973485.1 Bacteroidota bacterium
AGCTGCTAACTTAGCCAAAAAATATGGTGATGGAATAGTTTTCAATACTCCAATTCAGGAAGCTTATATTATTGGAAGTACAGCTGGGATGTCAGCTGTAGGCGCTAAACCCATAGTGGAAATCCAGTTTGCGGATTATATATGGCCAGGAATGAATCAATTGGTAGAGGAATTATCCAAATCTTGTTATTTATCAAATGGTAAATTCCCTATTCAATCTTTAATTAGAGTTCCTATTGGGGCTTATGGCGGTGGTGGTCCTTATCACTCTGGCTCTGTAGAATCTACCTTATTAACAATCAGAGGTATAAAGGTAGTTTATCCCTCCAACGCAGCCGATATGAAAGGTTTAATGAAAGCAGCTTTCCATGATCCAAATCCAGTTGTGATGCTGGAGCATAAAGGCTTATATTGGTCAAAAGTGCCAGGAACTGATGATGCAAAAAATTATGAGCCAGACGAAGATTACATCATTCCGCTAGGTAAAGCTAGAATTGAGCAAGAAGCTGCTCAAGAAAGGATTGACAGTGGCGAAAGTATGACCATTATCACTTATGGTATGGGAATATATTGGGCAAAAGCGGCTTCTAAAAAATTTAAAGGTCAAGTTGAAATTGTGGATTTAAGAACTTTAAATCCGCTTGATTGGGAAACTGTAAAAAGCAGCGTAGAAAAACATGGAAGAGCATTGGTCTTAACTGAAGAGCCTTTAATGAATTCATTTGCTGAATCCTTGGCAGGAAGATTAAATCAGCACTGTTTCGAATATTTAGATGCCCCAGTTAAATCTTATGGTGCTTTGAATTTACCAGCTATTGGTCTAAATGTAGAATGGGAAAAAGCCATGTTACCAAATTCCGAGAAGGTAGAGCAAGAAATTGCTAATATTTTAAATTATTAAACAAATTCTTAAGCAAAAGTAAGAAAGGAGGTTAAATACTTCCTTTCTTAACTTTTATACATCTATTTTCCTTCATCCCTTCTTTCAATAAAAATTATATTTTTGAAATAATCTTTTTTTAAAGTTTCATTACTAAAAATATAACTAAACATATACCATTCTTACATTTCATCAACTTACCATAGTTATAATTAATAGCCTTCAAGTCTAATTCCGTAAAAAAATATTATTTGATTACGTATTTTTATAATGTTAAATCAAAAAATGGCAACTACTTTTCTCTTGTCTATAGTACAAGAAACTATAATTTTTTAATGATAATGAGAAAATTAATCTTACTCTATACTATTGCTTTTTTATACTGTCATAATCTGAGTTTTTCTAGAAACACAAAAAAAGACAGCTTGCAATTATTATTGCCAAACTTGGAAAGCAATAAAAAAGTTGAAGTCCTGCATTCTTTGATTTTAGATCTCTGGTTCGAATATCCTGATAGTGCAAAATTATATGCACAACAAGCCATTAACATTTCAACAGAATTGAAAGATGTTCGACTGCAATCAATTTCTTTAAGACTAATGGGCGGAGTTCAAACCTATCAAGGCGAATATGAATTAAGCTTACTAAATACCCAAAAAGCACTCAAATTAGCTTTACAATTAAAAGATTCAATCCTTATAACCAATAACTTAAATAATTTAGGCTATAATTATTACAACTTAGGGAGCTATTCAGAAGCAATAGAGAATTTCCTTAGAGCTTTGAATATTTATAGCAGAATTGAGAATAAATATGGGTTAGGATACACTCTGAATAATATTGGTCAGGTCTATCTAAAATTAAAAAATTTCAACAAGGCTAGCGAGTATTTCGACCAAGCAATGGAAGTTGGGAAAAACACTCAAAACAAGCATACCATCCTATATACTTATAACAATTTAGGTTTTTTGAATTTAGAACAAGCTAAATTCCAAGAAGCAGAAAAGTTCTTCAAGAAATCAATTGAAATAGCTGAGAATGTTTCCAATAAAAACTGGGAAGCCACAGCCTATAGCGGATTAGGACAAACCTATTATCATTTGGGTAGTATAGATAAAGCTGCGAAAGAATTCAAAAAGTCCTTAAACCTTCGTCTTGAAATAAAAGAGATGAAAGGTATTTCTGAAATCTATTACTACTTAAGTAAAATGTCTGCAAGCAGTGAAAAGCTAGATTCAGCTATGTATTATTTAAACATTAGTCAAAATATAGCTAAAGATGCAGGCATTAAAGGGCAACTTTTAGATAATTTCAAACTGTATAAAGAGCTTTTTACTCAACAAGGACTTTTGGACAGTGCCCTATTTTATCAATCTAGTTATATAGAATTGAGAGAAAAACAATATGACGAAAATTCAGCAAGAAGTATTGATGGAATTCAACATGAAATAAAAGAGGAGCAAATTGCTAGAGAATTAGTAACGAAAGATATGCAGTTAGCAAAGAAATCATTTCAGCTCAATTTTTTTATCGCACTGGCAATTTTCATTTCATTAATAGCAGCAGTAGTTTTTTGGTTTTACAAATCACAGAAAAAACTTGGCAAGGCATTAAAAATTAAGAATTATAAAATTAGTAAACAGAAGGATGAAATAATCCGAAAAAATGAAGAATTAAGCACCTTAAATATCGAAAAGAATGATTTAATCAGTATAGTTTCTCATGATCTTAAGAGTCCGCTAAACAATATTAGAGCTTTAATAGGATTGATAGATTTATCTCCCCTCCCCCCGAAGAATAGATCGGCAGAATTTCTTGAAATGATAAATGAAAGTACAATTCGACTAACTAATATGATTGAAAAAATATTAGATGTTGAAGCAATTGAATCCAAAAAACTTAATATCAAACTCGAGAAAATTAACTTATCTGAAATAGCAACAAGTACAGTAAAAAGGTTTGAAGCAGAAGCAAAGCGAAAGCAAATCCAACTTCTCCCTTCTATTAATGAAAACATCATTATAAAAGCGGATAATAGTTTTCTTATTCAAGTGCTTGAAAACTTAATTTCAAATGCTATTAAATTTTCACCAAAAGGAAAAAACATCTTCATCAAAGTTTTTTCACATCAAAACATGTCCGTTTTTGAAGTTAAAGACGAAGGACCTGGTTTAAGTGATAAGGATAAAAAGAAGTTATTCAGAAAATATCAGAAATTGAGTAATAATCCTACTGCAAATGAATCTTCTACAGGTTTAGGTTTATCTATTGTGAAAAAATTTGTAAAGAATATGGGTGGTGAAATTTGGTGTGAAAGTGAGCCTAGTAAAGGTGCTAGCTTTTTTTGTAAGTTTTAAAAATTGGAATAAATCCAAAGTAAAAAGAGACTAAAGTTTCAGAAATAGAAAGCGGAATTATTGGAG
>QNXU01000390.1 GCA_003973485.1 Bacteroidota bacterium
TCAATTAACAAAATCCTTAAGTATTGGTGCTAATGCAGATTATAACTTTGGTAATATAGAAAACTCAACGCTTGTTTACGGATATAACACAGAAGGAGATTTATTATCATATCATTCTAAAGAAACAAACTCTTCTAGCTTAAGCGGTTTAAGTTTTAATTTTGGATTGCATTTTAGAGAGATGATTTCAGATAAACTAGAAATACAATCTTCTTTTACTTATGCGCCAGAGTCTAATTTAACATCAAAAAACGAAAGACTATTTTCTACAGTAACAATAAATTTTGATGATGGTACCGAAACTTTTATAAATCAATTTGATGCAGACTTAGAAGCAAATAATTTAGATGAAACAACATTAACGTTACCATCTAAGTATAGTATTGGCGTTGGTTTAGGACAACCACGTAAATGGTTTGCAGGTATAGAATATACAGCACAACAAACTAGTAAGTTTAACAATCCACTTTACGCAAATACAGGTACGACTTTTGAAGACGCATCAAAACTATCTATCGGTGGATTTTATATACCAGAGTATAACGCGTTTTCAAGTTACTGGAAGAAAACAGTTTACAGAGCAGGATTGCGATTTGAAAATACTGGTTTAAATATCAATAATCAAACTATAAACGAGTTTGGCATGTCTTTTGGAGTAGGATTACCAGTAGGAACACCAAGAACACCATTTTCTAATGCAAATATAGGGTTAGAGTTTGGAAGACGAGGGACAACAGATGCTAACTTAATAAAAGAAAACTTTGTAAATATCAATATAAGTTTATCGTTAAACGATTGGTGGTTCCAAAAAATAAAATACAACTAAAACAAGATAAAAATTAATAATTATGAAAACTAAGATTACATTACTAATCGCGCTATTTTTTAGTTTAAGCTTTGGTTTTTCTCAAAACGAACAAGAGTGTGGTACAAAATTATCTTTAATGGCAGAAGCCGCTAAAGCTAAAAACTACGAAGCTGCATATGCACCGTTTAAATGGTTAAGAGAAAACTGTCCAAAGTATAATCTTGCTATATACCAATACGGAGAGAAAATTTTAGAAAACTTTGTTAAGACTAAAGAAGATAAGAAAACTTACATCTTAGAATTAACTGAGATGTGGAATGATAGAGTTCAATACTTCCCAAGTAAAACTAAAGCAGGTAAGGTTATGGTAGACGCATGTCTTCTTAAGTATGACAATAAAGATGCTTTAGGTTTATCTACTCAGCAATTATATGATTGTTTTGATAACGCTTACAAAACAGATAAAGAAAACTTTACTAGTACAAAAGGGCTTTACATATACTTTAAATTAGCTGTAGATTTATATGATGCAGGAAGTATGACCGCACAACAGTTATTTGATAAGTATGATGATGTTGCAGAAAAAATAGAATACGAAGTAGAAGATAACACCAACAAGTTAAATAAGTTATTAGCTAAAAAAGAAACAGGTGCAGCTTTATCTAAAAGAGAAGCTAAGTATGAAAAATATCATGGTCAAATGATTGATGCTTTTGGTAAAGTAGCAGATGGTATAGATTCTCAATTAGGTAAAAGAGCAAACTGTGATAATTTAATACCGCTTTATACTAAAAACTTTGATGCTAATAAAGATAATGCAGAATGGTTACAAAGAGCATTAAATAAAATGTATCAAAAAGAGTGTACAGATGACCCATTATTTATCAAAATTGTAAATAGAAAATATGAGTTATCTCCAGATGCAGATACAGCATACTACTTATACTTAAAAACAGGACAAGATAGATATTTAACAGAGTCTTTAAACTTACAAACAGATCCGTTTAAAAAGTCTAAGTTAGTTAAGAAGATTGCATTAGGTCTTAAGAAAAGAGGTAGCTTTGGTAAAGCAAGACAATACTTTCAAGAAGCATTAAGTCTAAACCCATCAGATAAAACACCTCATATCTATATAGCTTCTATGTATGCTAGTAGTGCAAACAGTTGTGGTGATACAACTTTTAATAAGCAAGCTGTATTCTGGTTAGCTGCTCAAGAGGCTTCAAAAGCAGGTAGTGCTGGAGCTAAATATGCAGAGAGTTATAATGCAAAAGCACCTTCTAAATCTCAGATTTTTAACGAAGGTAACCAAGGTCAGACTATTAAAATTGGATGTTGGATTGGTAGAAGTGTAACAGTACCAAGCTTATAATGCAAAATCAAAACTTACATATCATAAAAAACTCAGTCATAGCATTTGCTATGACTTTGTTTTTTGCATGTAAAGGCAATTTAAAGGACATTAAAAAAATGGATATGTCTGCTAATGAGCCTGTAGGTATTTCAGATAGTATTAATGTAAAATATACAGATTCTGGTCGTTTAGCAGCTAATTTAATAAGTCCAAAAATGTACGATTATAGTAATCGTGACTTTTCCTATAGCGAATTTCCTGATGGAATTTTACTTTACTTATACGATAAGCAAAATCAAAGAACAACAATTATTTCAGATTATGCTATTGTTTATAACGAAACAGATTTAATAGATTTAAGAGGTAATGTTGTTGCTGCAACTCCAGAAAAAGATACACTTTATGCAGAGCAATTATATTACGACCAAACCAAACAATGGTTATTTACAAACTTACCTGTTACCTTTAGATCTAAAGATTACGTAACTAATGGCGAAGGTTTTGACTCTGATAGAGATTTTAATAAAGCCGAAGTTTTAGGAGTTACCGGTCAATTTGCAGTTACAGAATAATTGTAGCACCTTTTACTTTTTTAGTATCTTTACAGCCTAAATTATAATTCATTACATGAAATTATTTAAATTATTTCAATACGCATATATCGTATTTGCTGTATTGTTTGTTTATGATGCGTTTGCAGAATACAATAGTACAGGACAAGTAAAATACCTTTCATTATTCTTAGCGGCTTTAGCTGTTTTTATGTTCTTTTTTAGAAAGAAATTCAATAATAAATTTGATAACAATAAATAATGGCAACTTCAATAATAATTATTGTTTGTTCATTATTGCTATCGGCTTTTTTTTCGGGTATGGAGATTGCTTATGTGTCTTCAAACAAAATTCACATAGAAATTGAAAAAAAGCAAGAAGGGTTTTTAGCACAAATACTAACAAAAATTACTGCTAAACCTTCAAAATTTATTGCAACTATGCTTATTGGTAATAATATAGCATTAGTTATTTATGGGTTGTTTATGGGCGATTTGTTGGTGCAATGGTTTCAAAGCTTTTTACCTTCAGAAAGCGGATTAGTAACCTATTTATTAACCGATTTAAACTT
>QNXU01000261.1 GCA_003973485.1 Bacteroidota bacterium
AAAACAAAACCTTTTTTACAAAGTTAAAAAAGAAGCCACCAAAACAATTAGATTATATCATGCAAGAGTTGCATGAAGAAGAATTTGAACGTACAGATTGTTTAGAATGTGCTAATTGTTGTAAGACAACAGGTCCATTATTTACTAATAAGGATGTAGAGCGTATTGCTAAGTATTTTAAAATGAAACCACAACAATTTATCGACACGTATTTGCGTATTGATGAAGATAATGATTATGTATTGCAAAGCGTACCATGTACATTTTTAGGTGCCGATAATTATTGTTCTATTTATGATGTTAGACCCAAAGCTTGTGCCGAGTTTCCGCATACGGATAGAAAAAAGTTTCAGCAAATATCAAATTTAACAATGAAAAATGTAGCCATTTGTCCTGCTGCGTATAATATTGTTGAAGCAATGAAAAAGCGTATTAATCTATAACGTTTGGTTTGGTTTTTGTGCATTATTGGTCTAAATTTAATTCTATGAAAAAAAGTGTATTTGCTTTACTATTATGTGTTTTTGTAACTAGCTTTTCTTGGTCGCAAGAATGGTTGACCTCTTTTAAATTTGCTAAAAGATTGGCTTTAATGGAAGATAAGATGATCTTGGCAGTTTGGGAAAACTCTGCTAGTTATGCTTATCCTGTTTTGATAGAAGACAATAAAGGTATTAAGTACGAGGTAAAGCTATTTGAAGATGAAAACGCAAACAAATTAGTTTGGGAATATTTTGTGCCTGTCATAATTAGTGAGAGTAATTATGATCAATTAGCAGAAGACTACTTAAAGGACAAAAGTTACCAATATAAAGAACGTTTTAATGATGACTTTTTAAAAGTTATGGATCCGAATGGAAATATAATTAATACTAAAGCTTTAGACGAATACGGTATTTTAAACCTTACTAGACTGATTAGAAGCTATGCGTTAAACTTATCATTTTTAAAATCTGAAATGACAAGTTATTTTGAAAACAAGTCATTTTCATCTGCATTTAGACTCGCAGTTAAATATTTAGATTTTGCAACTTATGCTAAAGACGACGTTAAAAAAGAGATTGTTAATTTATCTGATATTTATATGAATGAAGCTAAGACATTGTTAGAAAAAAGTAATTTTGATAATAAATCTGCTTTAACTCAAAAAATAGAATTATTAGATTTAAATAAAGATTTAATCTTAGGTAGACATCGTAAAGTTTACCGTGCTTTAAAAAAGACAAATGAGACTAGTATAGATAAAATTAATAAATCACTATATGCCTTTTTACAATATGCTTCATTAAAAGGTATAGGTAAAATAGAACAATCCTTAAAATGGCAAGGTCAAGTCAGTCAAAATGATTTGAATAAAATAAAGTTTATTACAAAATAAACTTTATTTTATATCTTGTAGTTAGTTATGGAAACACTTTTAAACTACTTCGAGACTATACCGTCAACACACAGAAGTGCGTTGTTAATTGGAGGTATTATGCTTTTTTGGATATTAGAAGGTATGTTGCCACTTTTTAATTTTAAATACAAAAAATGGAAGCATGCATTGCCTAACCTATTCTTTACGCTTACTACGGTTATTATCAATTTTACATTAGCAGGATTATTAATTTTTACATCTTTTTGGGTGAAAGAAAATAACTTTGGGATCATCAATTGGTTACCAGAAATGCCTTTATGGTTATATGCGCTATTAGGAGTTTTGTTTTTAGACTTTTTTGGAGCTTACTTAGCACATTATGTAGAGCATAAAGTAAAACCACTTTGGATGGTACACCTTGTACATCATTCTGATCATAATGTAGATACAACCACAGCAAATAGACATCATCCAATAGAAAGTATTATAAGATTTGCATTTACACTTGCAGGTGTGTTTATAGTTGGTGCGCCAATAGCAATTGTGTTTTTGTATCAGTCAATGTCACTTGTTGCTACGCAGTTTACACATGCTAATATCAAAATGTCTAAGCGTGTAGATAAATTAATTAGTTACGTGTTTATTTCACCAGATATGCACAAAATTCATCATCATTATAAATTACCATATACAGATTCTAACTACGGTAATATTTTTTCTATTTGGGATAGACTTTTTGGTACTTATATGTACATGAACCGAGAAAATATTGTTTATGGTGTAGATACCTTTCCTAATGAAAAAGAAAATGGTAGTCTAATTCATCTTTTAAAACAACCTTTTCATAAATATAGAAAGCCAACAATTGATTAGTTTTTACATAAATTTCAATTATTTTTTCATTTTGTTGGTTTTATCCTAATAAATTAAATAAAACATTACATTTTTATCTGTTTTGCATTAAATTTAATACATAAATTATTGATTATCAGTTAAATTGGTTGTTAGTCGAGTAATTTGTGCTTTTTGACTAATTTCTCATATTTTTAATATTGAAACCAACTTAGTAAGTTTTTTTCAATATACATTTGACTTCCCTTAGCAATTGATTTTTAGCATTACGTTAAAAATATAAAGATGAAATACCTACAAAAAACATTACTATTCGCAGCTTTATTTGCGCTGACTTTTTCTGTAACTGCGCAAGAAAAATTTACGCTTATTCATAAAAATAAAAATAGCTCTGCTTTAGGTTTAAAACATGATTTAAACAAAGTAGGAGATACTATTTTGATGACAAGTGATAAATCAATTCTAAGAGTAAGCTTTTTAAGTCATGCTCAAAAAGAGACCGTTATGGTAGATTTAGATAATAAAAGCGCTAAAATACCATTGCACCACTTAGCAAAAGGAAGGTATACTATTGCTGTGTATAGAGAGGACATGATTATTGTTTTTGATATTGTAAGGCAAAAAGAAATTTTAGCTGTAGACAATTCTGTTACAGATTTAGAAGAAAGTATCTTACGATCTAGCTTATCTCAAGAAGAACAAGAAAAAAGATTCATAAAGCCTTTATCAAAAAGCACTAATAAAGATACGCGTTTAGCGAGTAATAATAATATAAATACTAAAAATCAGCTATCAGATAAAGAAATTTCTGAACGTGATAGAATAAAAAAAGAGAGAGAAGCGCTTTTAGAAAAAGAAAGAGCAATAGCTAAAGCAAATCTTTTAAAATTACAAGAAGAAAGAGCTGCAAAACAAAAGAAAGAAGAAATAGCAATAGCAGAAGCTAAAAAGGAAGAAGAATTAGCAAAGCAAATAGCTTTAAAACATCAAGAAGAATTAAAGCTAGCTGAAGAGAATCGAAAAAAGCTAAAAGAAGAAGCTGAAAAGAAAAGAATTGCAGAAGCAAGACA
>QNXU01000331.1 GCA_003973485.1 Bacteroidota bacterium
AGCATTTAAAACATCAGGATTAATAGATTTAATCGGTTGCCTAGTAATGAAAAACATCACTACAGTAAGCGGTGAATTAGCCTCTTTAAGTCTATGATTTAATCGAGCTAAAGCTTCTAAAGTTAAATCGTACCCTTTATTAGAATATTCGAATCTACCAGAAGTAAAAAAGTAAAGCGTTTTATTCAAGTCAAAAGAATAACTCTTGAAAAAATGCCCCATTATAAAATTTTCTAACAATTGCTTATACCTATGATGCAAATTCTGTACTTCATGCAACACGGAAAATCGCTCGATGTTTAAACCGTTAGGTAAAATCTTATCTGGACTTCTTCCTAAGAGATGGAAACACTCCTTTCCTGTCACTTCACTTACAGTAGTAAAAACATGAGCACCATGGACACAAGCACGTTCTAATTTTACATTTGCCTCCACATTAAAATGAACTGCTTCTTTATGCCAATCCATAAAAGGAAGATGATCATAAAAATGAGGATCATTCATTGCTAAATATCGACCTAGTAGTGTGGCGTGGGTAGTGAATACTGTTTGCAAAGGCACTTGATCCCTTCTTAAATTAGGGATAGCAGAACCAGCCATCCATTCATGGAAATGGGCTAAGGGTTTAATTTTCTTATCTATGGCTACCCTAGTCATTTCAGAAAGGAAAATATGTACCATGTAGCCAAAAGCCAAAACCTCATCCATTAAGGGGTCATGATTCTTAAAATCTATACCATGATTTTGCCAGTAATAATATTTTATGTCTCCTAATTGAGGAAATGCAGATTTATGATCAAATAAAAGTGTTTGCGGCCTGCCAGATACTAACCAATAGCCAGATTTAATATTTAAGCCTTTTTCTCTACAAATTCTTAAAGTTTCATCTATTACTTCATGTCCGAATTCCGCCTCTTCAAAATCAGTCGTTGCTTCTTTAGGAGCATAAGGTCCAATTAAAAAATAATTCTTTCCCCAATTTTTTACCATAGTCGGAACCTTCGAACGAATCACAGTATAAATTCCACCTACCTGATTACAAACTTCCCAGGCAATCTCAGTTAGGATATGTTTCTCATTATCAATTGCATTATTTTCATTCATATTCGTACATTTCTCAATAAATAGAATAGTTGATTTAATTTATGAGTTTAATCTGTAATTATGATGAAATACCTAAAAAAATACTGTATTTACCATAAAGTAAAAGAAGAATCACTAATTAAACCTTAAATTAAAAAAAATAAAGAATTACTTAGTGTATTAACTACAATAAGTAGTTAATTTTGTAAAGAATATAGCGATAAATCGCTAAATATTAACTGGTTAAAATGGAAGAAAATAAAGATAAAACCCAAGAATCGGAAAAGGATTTCGAAGGTAATTATATAGAAAAATTTCAAGAGCAGAAGGAAGAAGAATTTTATCCTGGAGGCATTATTAGTTGGAAACAAAAGAAAGGTAAAATTAAGATCTATGCTCAACATTCTACTTTAGAATTAAGCATTATCAATGAGAAAATCCTAAAATTCAGATATGCTAACGATGGCTATTTTGAGGATGATTTTTCTTATGCAATAGACCCTGAATTTGAATTAGGAAACACCAGCTATCAATTTGAAAATCACCAAGATTCTCTTCTTATAAAAACAGATTTATTGCAATGCTTCATAAAGAAAGCTGATGCTACTATTAAAATTCTGGATAAAAATGGAAAGCTTTTAATAGAAGATGAAAAAGGCTACCACTGGAAAGATGAAAAACGATTTGGTGGTCATGTGGTCATTTCTACTTTAAAATCTTCCAAAAACAATAAATATTATGGCCTTGGTGATAAAACTGGCAGACTTAATCTGAACGGAACCCGAAGGGAATTGTGGGGTACTGATTGTTATGGTTATGGAAATGAAACCGATCCTGTTTATAAGAACATTCCATTTTTCATGGGATTGAATGAGGGTGAAGGATATGGCATTTTCTTAGATAATTCCTTTAGAACCTTCTTCGACTTTGGTCATGAAAGAAAAGAAGCTTTGAGTTTCTGGGCTCAGGGTGGTGAAATGCGCTATTATTTTATTTATGGCCCACATTTAGAGAATGTAGTTCAAGATTACACAGAACTAACAGGCAAATCACCCTTACCACCTAAATGGGCTTTAGGCTATCATCAAAGTAAGTGGAGTTACTATCCTGAAACTACAGTTCGAGAATTAGCTAAAACTTTTCGTGACAAAAAAATACCCTGTGATGTAATCCATTTAGATATTGATTATATGGATGGCTATCGTTGTTTTACATGGAATAATGAAAGGTTTCCAAATCCTAAACAGATGATTGATGATTTAAGGAAAGATGGTTTTAAAACCATCGTCATCATTGATCCAGGAATTAAAATCGATCCGCTTTACACGGTTTACCAACAAGGGGTTCATCATGATTATTTCTGCCAAAGAATGGATGGTGCAAGATTTAAAGGCAGTGTGTGGCCTGGTCCTTGTCATTTCCCTGATTTCACCAATCCTGCTGCTAGAAAATGGTGGTCTGGTTTATTTGGCGGACTTTCCCAAGATGGTGTTGCCGGAGTTTGGAATGATATGAATGAACCAGCTGTATTTGAAGAAGGTACTTTCCCAAGAGATGTGAGGCATGATTATGATGGTCATCCTTGTAGCCACAGAAAAGGACATAACGTTTATGGAATGCAGATGGCAAGAGCAACTTATGAGGGCCTAGAACAATTTTCAGGAAATAATAGAAGCTTTACCATCACACGCTCGGCTTATGCAGGAATTCAAAGATTCAGCTCTGTTTGGACAGGAGACAATATGGCATCATGGGAACATTTAAGAATTGCCAATATACAATGTCAAAGATTAAGTGCTTCAGGGGTTTCTTTTGCAGGCTCTGATGTGGGTGGATTTATTGGAGCTCCTGATGGAGAATTATATACTCGATGGATTCAAATGGCCACTTTCCACCCTTTTTTCAGAACGCATTCATCGGGTGATCACGGTGACAAAGAGCCTTGGCAATTTGAGGGAAAATATTTGAATATTGTAAGAAGGTTTATTGAATTAAGATATGAAATCATGCCATATCTCTACACTACTTTTTGGCAATATGCAGAATACGCCAAACCTATGTTGAGATCCATCTCATTAGCTTATCAAGAGGATACAGAAACCTTAGACCGAGAAGAAGAATTTCTATTAGGACAACATTTGCTGATTTGCCCTGTTTCTGCCCCTAAAGTGAAGGAGCGAATGATGTATTTGCCA
>QNXU01000070.1 GCA_003973485.1 Bacteroidota bacterium
ACCTGGTCAAATTGACTGGGATAGCACTTTATTGCCTGAGTTTTTCAGCATGGCAAGTCCTGTTTTATATCGTGAAACGCAAAATACAACTAACAAATAACATGGATTATAAAAATAAACCGTTCTGGAATAGCTCCCAGAACGGTTTATTAACTAAATTATCGCTGAGTTTTTAAGCAGACCCTAATTAACTTGTTGCTCTGTTTGGAAATCCATCAGACCGAAAATAATTCCGTGCTTATGTCTGACATCTATCCGTTGAAGATATTTTGCTTAGCAATCCGAAATAAAAACATCAGTTATTAAATTAAAATGCAAGGATAATTCATTGCGTCTTCCCCCCTTTGGGGGCTAGGGGGCCTCCCCTAAAAACAGCTCCAATTTTTCAATGGTGACATGATCCATCACTACTATTTTATACCATTTTGGATTTTTATGATTATCAGGTATTAAACCATATTTTTTACAAACTTCTGGTTTTAAATATTTAGCTTTAATGGTTACAATATTAGCATCAGGATATCTGTAAAACTCAAACTTCTTATCTTTTAAAGCTTTACATAGCCATTGAGTTCTATGATTCAAAACCAATGTTTTCTCATACCACCCGTTTGGCCCGTAAGTCATTAAAATCATCCAAATGGCTATGGCATTTGCCCCAGACCGAGACCCAATTAAGGTGAAATCCTGCCCTTCCACATAGCTGGCTTCCTGCGTATTGGCAAAATGCATCCAGTTTTTTCGAATTAAGAAGATGCCAGTTCCATAAGGAGCCTGTAGCATTTTATGCGCATCTAATGTCACTGAATTGACATGAGGATTACTAAAATTCAAATCATTTTCAGGCTTTGAAAATGGATAGAAAAACCCACCATAAGCACCATCAACATGTAATTTGAATTCAATTTCCTTTTGCACCAAAAAATCAGTATAAATATTTACATCATCTACTGAGCCAAACATGGTAGTCATCATATTTACCATAATGACAAAGTACTTTTTTCCATCTGCTTGTGCTTGAGAAATAGTCTCTTCAACAGCTTTCTTACTAATAGAACGATTATTTTCATCAACCGCCACTTTATAGAAGTCAATCTGCAATACGTTGGAGGCTTTAGCAGAAGAGTAATGTGCGTCTGATGAACTTATCAGCGCTATTTCATTTAATTTCGCTCCATGCTCCTGTTTAAAATAGTTTCTGTAGATCCATACTGCCTGCATATTGGCTTCTGTTCCGCCCGAAGCAACATAACCATCATAATCAGTGGTGCAATGTAAAATGTCTTCCGCACAGATCTTAATAACTTCTTTTTCAAGCTGCTGAGTTCCTTTGAAAAAGCTCTCCGATTCACCTAAAGTATGGCAACCAATATGATTTGGGTTATGAATTAATGTAGATAAATAAGGAGCATCTTCTAGAAAAGGTGCATTTTGATAAAACACCTTGTCATCTAAATGAGAAGCTGGCAAACCAATAATATTTTCAGTATAATAATCTACATTTTCTGAAAGTGCAGAAAATATCCTTTGTCTGATCTCTTGTTGAGATAGTTTTTTCCACTTTTGCATGATAAGAAATTTATAAGGTTTCTAAAATTTGTCAGATTCCTCGTGCGGAGATCTTGGATATGAATCGTAAATGTAGGGAAAATGAAGTAATAATTAAATTCATTTTGGCATTAAAAAAGCCGATTCACTTTTCAGCAAATCGGCTCATTATCTTATAAATATTTAACTAAACTACTCCTCAATAACCTTTTCAGCCAGAACAGTTATAGTATTATTTAATACTTCTACCACACCACCATCAACTACAATAGTTGTATTGTTTTTGCCATCAGAGAATTTTAAATCTCCTTTATCTAATGAACTAATTAAAGGTGCGTGATTATTCAAAACCTGAAAAGAACCATTGCTTCCCGGAAAAGTAGCAGAATCTACATTTCCTTTAAACACATTTTTTTCCGGTGTAATGATTTCTAAAAGCATGATTTTAATTTTAAGCTTCTGCTAACATTTTCTCTCCTGCCTCAATGGCTTCTTCAATAGTACCTTTCAAGTTGAAAGCTGCCTCTGGAAGGTGATCTAACTCTCCATCCATAATCATATTGAAACCTTTGATAGTATCTTTAATATCAACCAATACCCCTTTCAAACCAGTAAACTGTTCTGCAACGTGGAAAGGCTGAGACAAGAATCTTTGTACTCTTCTTGCTCTATAAACGGTTTGTCTATCTTCTTCAGATAATTCGTCCATACCTAAGATGGCGATGATATCTTGAAGCTCTTTATATCGCTGTAAAATCTCTTTTACTCTTTGTGCACAATCATAATGCTCATCACCTACGATACTTCTTTCCAAAATTCTAGAAGTTGAATCCAATGGATCCACCGCTGGATAGATACCTAACTCAGCAATCTTACGAGACAATACTGTAGTAGCATCCAAGTGAGAGAAAGTAGTTGCAGGAGCAGGGTCAGTTAAATCATCCGCAGGAACGTAAACCGCCTGAACGGAAGTAATTGAACCATTTTTAGTAGAAGTAATTCTTTCCTGCATGGCACCCATTTCAGTAGCCAAAGTAGGTTGATAACCCACAGCAGATGGCATCCTACCTAAAAGGGCAGAAACCTCAGAACCTGCCTGAGTGAAACGGAAAATATTATCAATAAAGAATAGGATATCTTTACCTGTTTCGTTACTGTCTTTATCACCGTCACGGTAATATTCAGCTAATGTCAAACCAGACAAAGCAACTCGAGCACGAGCACCTGGAGGCTCATTCATCTGACCAAACACGAAAGTAGCTTTAGACTCTTTCAAAGCTTCTTTATCCACTTTTGAAAGATCCCACTTACCTTCTTCCATAGAGTGCATGAATTCATCACCGTATTTTACAATACCTGATTCCAACATCTCTCTAAGCAAGTCATTACCTTCACGAGTTCTTTCCCCCACACCAGCAAATACAGACAAACCACCGTGCCCTTTTGCAATATTATTAATCAACTCTTGGATCAATACGGTTTTACCAACACCAGCACCACCGAACAAACCAATTTTACCCCCTTTTGAGTAAGGCTCAATTAAGTCGATAACTTTAATTCCTGTATATAAAACTTCAGAAGAAGTAGATAAATCTTCAAATCTTGGAGAATCTCTGTGGATAGGTAATTTTGTTTTTCCTTCTGGTTGATCGATACCATCAATAGCATCACCAATCACATTAAATAACCTTCCTTTAATATCCTCACCAGTTGGCATTGAGATAGG
>QNXU01000267.1 GCA_003973485.1 Bacteroidota bacterium
TGTTTGGAGAAATGATGTTTCCATTCAAAGTGATGTTAGAAATGCAAGAATTCAAGTAAGCCCTGTCAAAACTACTACTTTCATTGTGGATGGGTTAACCTTAAATGGTTGTCCTGATGTAGATTCTGTCACAGTAATTGTTCGTCCTCCAGTTGAACCATCTAATGTTTTTTCTCCAAATGGAGATGGTTTTAACGATGTGTGGGAGTTAGATCAAATTGATGAATATCCTGATGCTGAGGTTAAAATTTATAACCGTTGGGGAAAAGAGCTGTTCCAATCTATAGGATATAATGATCCTTGGGACGGTGTGTTTAATGGGGAAGTATTAGCGCCTGGTGTTTATTATTATGTAATAGATTTAAAGGATGGCTATGATGCCGTCACAGGAACTATAACTATATTGTACTGATATATTGAAAAAAGTAGTTTACATATCGATGTTTTTTTTGGCTTTTGCCTCTCATTTTGTGATGTCTCAACAAAGGCCACAATATACGCAATATGCCACTAATCAATTCTTGATTAATCCTGCTATAGCAGGATCTCAAGATATGGATGAAATCAAATTGGGGGGTAGAATTCAATGGATTGGCTTTGAAGATGCTCCTCAAACGGTTTTTGCATCATATCATGCCCCTTTCAAAAAGATGCCATTTCAAACGACTATGAAAAAGAGAGGGCATCATGGTATAGGAGCTATTTTAATAAAAGATATAACAGGCCCAGTAAGTCAAACATCAGCATACTTAAATTATGCCTATAATCATCCTTTTACCGCTAACCTTAATGGTGCTGTGGGAGTGTCATTAGGTGTTTTACAACAGACCATTGATATGGGGCAGTTAAATTTCAATAATTCAAATGATCCAATTATTGATCGATTATTGCCCTCTCAGTTTATTCCTGATGGATCAATCGGAATTTGGCTGTATAGTGACCGTTTTTACTTCGGTGCATCAGTAACTCAAATCATTAGCAATACTACTATGTTTGTTCCAACTGGAGAACGACAGGTAGAAACATTTGACTTAGAAGCACACTATTTTGCCAATATTGGTTATAAGCTTGACATTGGAGATGAAAGATCAGGTTGGTTTTTAGTACCTTCTGTATTATTTAAGTCTGTACGCCCTTCCGCAGGTCATTTCGATCTCAATATTAGAGCTCAAAAAGAAAATAATTTTTGGTTTGGGACTTCATTCCGTCAAGATGATAGCTTTAGCGCACTTGTGGGATTTTCTGCTATGCAGGATTTTGCTTTTACTTATTCTTATGATTTTATCATTTCAGATATTGGTCCATACAGTGGAGGAAGCCATGAACTTACTATGACGTTTAAATTTAAAAAGAAACAGAGAAAAGTGATTTGCCCTGATTCTTTTTGGTTGTAATTTATTCAATCTAAAGCTGCATTCTCTCCAAAATATTCCGTTAGTTCTTGCAAAGTGCGTTCTGTTACTTCTATGTCTTTAACAATTTCACCTTTATCCAGAATTACAATACGTTCGCAAATTTCAGTAACATGATTTAGATCGTGACTGGAAATAATGAAAGTGACAGACTTTTCTGCTTGGAACTGCTGTATAATTTTTTTAATCGAATTTGACTGGTTGGGTCTAAGTTCTCAAAGGGTTCGTCTAGCAAAACAAGTCTTGGGTCTCCCAAAAGAGCTGCTGCAACCCCAAGCTTCTTTTTATTTCCTTTGGATAAGTCCCGAATGTATTTCTTCTTTCCGAAAATTTCATCGTTAAAAAGGGCTTCAAACAACTTTAGATGTTGTTCAAGATCTCCTTTGCTTACTCCTCTTATTTTTGAAATAAATTGAAAATATTCTTCGGGAGTTAAATAATTAATAAGAAATTTTTCATCTATAAAGGAACCAGTAAAACTTTTCCATTCTTCACTTTTGTTTACAGCTTTCTCTTCAATTAATACTTCTCCATCAGTGGGTCGTATTAAATCTAGCATGATTCTCAATAGTGTGGTTTTTCCTGCTCCATTATTGCCAACTAACCCAAACGATTGGCCAGTAGGTATTTGAGCTTCCGGAATGTTTAAAACTGTATTTTTTTTATAACTTTTTTTAAGGTTGTTTATTTTGATCACTGTTCTAAATGGTTAAATCGTGAATAAGTTTATATTTATCTTTTTTAAGCTTTTTTGCTATGGCATTGAAAAAAGCTTTCCTAAATACCAAGCCAATTAGACCTGCTATTGCGATAGCTAAAATCCCAATATGGTTATTCCAAAGTAAAGAAAAAGGCGTATAAACAGCTATTGGCCCTAAAATTAGGGGGATTCCCACAACGAATTGTGCTGCACCAACGCCTTGATAATTCATCATTGCGCTTTTATCTAATTCAATCGGTTTAGCACCCCAAAGGCTCATTCGCATAATTAACATACTGTTTATGCCTGCATTATATAAGGCTGTAGCTCCCATTATTAACATTACTTCATATCCATAATAAAAATAAGGTAGGGATAAAACAGCTGTTATGATTACAGAATAAATCAATAATCTATACCTAGATTCAACCCAATAAGTATAAGGGTTTATTTTCGTTAAAAAGAAATCCATCTGATTGGTATTCCAACTCCATAGAAATTGCCCATATTGTATGATAAATATGCCAGTAAAAAAGACACTGACGAAAATAGCCATTGATTTTGACTGTGCTTCTTCTCCCATACTAAAAATAAGTAAAGGGTAAAATAGAAATAGACCAGCTAGCATAATACTGGATCGACTTCTTTTATGTCTTAAAATTAATTTTAACTCCTGAACAATAAGTGTATTCATCAATCCTTTATTTCCCCAATTGCTGAGTTTGCTTGTCAATTTCTCGCCAGACATCATTTTAGCATCAAATAAATCTTCTAAATATAGATTTTGATAGAAAAATTTAAAGCTCATATAAATTAGAAAGCTTAAAAGCGCAATAGGAAGAAGTAATAAAATAGGTGTGTTGTAGATTGCAATTGCCCAGTTACCTAATGGAATTAATTCAAAATTCATAAAGCGATTTCCAAGCATGTTAACGGCAATTATACTAGCAAATATCAACCATATTGTCAGATTGTTTTCCAATTTTTTCTTCAATAGTATATTGAAAAAATGAAGGCAGAATGAAAGTAATAGCGTAAAAGCAAGCCAAGCTATTGACTTTTCAAATCCTAAGGAGGGGATGAAAGTACTGATAGTAAGCGGAATAAAAATTGCAGGAGCAA
>QNXU01000136.1 GCA_003973485.1 Bacteroidota bacterium
TTCATGAAAGCCTCGAAACTTTTGATGAAATTGTTTACAAAACAAGAGAAATAGTCAGGCCAGATAGGTCTGAACCTAGACCAAAAAAACCAAAAAAGCCTTATTCAATGAATTACAAGAGATTATAACCTTAACTAAACGACATTGATTTATGTGTTAAAAAACAATGCTATTCTTCCTCAGAACACCTTTACTGATATGAGCATTATTATTGGGGCAGTAGCTGAGGCTATTCTGCTGTCTTTAGGAATGGCTGACCGAATAAAAACTCTTGAAAAAGAACAAAGAGCAGCCAGAGACAAAATGATAAGCACACTTCAGGAAAATGAAAATTTGATTAAAAATCAGAATCAGATATTGGAGCAAAAAGTGGCTGAGCGAACCAGCGAAATCATGGAGAAAAATGTGGAAATTGAGCAGCAACTAGAAGAAATAGCAGCGCAACGAGATATGCTATCCGCTACAAAATTAGAACTTGAGAGACAAAATAATAATGTGACTTCTAGTATAAACTATGCACAACGCATTCAAAAAGCAATGCTACCACAAGAAGATCGGATTCATCATGTTTTCAGGGAAAGCTTTATTATGTTCAGACCTAGGGATATTGTAAGTGGTGACTTCTACTGGTACACTGAAATTGAAGGCAAGAAAATATTCACAGTGGCTGATTGTACAGGCCATGGAGTTCCTGGTGCTTTCATGAGTATGATTGGAATTAACCTTTTAAATGAAATCATAAATGTTCGGAATGTGACCGATTCAGGAAGCATTTTATATAAACTGAACGAAGGTGTTCAAAAATCCTTGAGTCAAGAATCATCCAGCAATAAAGACGGAATGGACATGACTTTAATTGTTTTGGATGAAGAAAAGAAGACCATTCAATTCTCAGGAGCCAAAAATCCTTTGATTTATGTTAAAGATGGAGAATTCAACATCATAAAAGGAAACAACAATCCTATTGGAGGAATATCTAAAAATGGTAATAGAGATTATGATACGCACACAATTCCTTATGAGAAGGATATGATGATTTACATGTTTTCTGATGGCTATCAAGATCAGTTTGGTGGGCCTGATGAGAGAAAATTTATGGTAAAAAGATTCAAGCAATTGCTTCATGAAATTGCCGACAAACCAGCTGAAAAACAACTAGCAATTCTGAATCAGGAATTGGATAGTTGGATGAAAAACACTAGACAATTAGATGATATATTAGTGGCTGGACTCCGGTTGTAATTATTAGATTGCTACTGCAATCATTTCAATTTCAAAGGACAAAAAATGCCAATTCAAAAAAATAGAATTGGCATTTTCATTAAAACAATGGCGATAATATGAGTTTGAACATCAATACTTAAACACTTATCAACTTCATCACTTTATTCCATCAACATAACACCTGAAGCCACAAATTTATAATCCATTCTTGGTTCGGTGATTTGGGCTATTTCTTCTTCCGACTTTCCTCCATCCTCAGCAAAATGCTTTAAAGTTGCTATATCTGTTTCTTCAATTTTAGCAATCCCACTCATTTTAACTGATTTACCTGCCAGATCTTTCGGCATAAAGAAACCATAATCTTTGAAAGTCACTCTCATAGATTCTCCATTTGGTAAGTCAACCTTCATCCAACATCCCTTTGATTGGCAAACTTCAGTTACTTTCGCCTCTACTACAGCCATAACAGAATCATTTGATTTCATGTCGTTTACTAAGTTCGCTAATTGAATTTCATTTTCAATAGCAAAAGACTCTCCTAAAAATTCACTCCCCGCTTCAGTTTTTACTACCTCTTTATCTGCAACTTCATTGGTTTGCTCTGAACTCTCCTTTTGATTACAAGCATTAGTTACAATACTCAATACCAGTATAGATAAAAATAATTTTTTCATAAGTTTTTTAATTTTGGATACGAAGGTAAACTTTAAGTCGTTAAGAAAAAAGAAAAAAATGAATGCAACTTTTTTAGGTTTGGCATAATCATTGTAAATGAATACTTAAATAGGATGAAATGGAAAAAAATAAAAATTTAAACCGAAATGTTTTCTTAGCTATTGGAATAATAGTCGGATTATTAATTTTTCTATTAGGTTCTCAACTTAATGCTAATTTGAGTCATGCTCAAAAGCAAGAAATCAAAAGCGAACAGCTGAAAGAACCAAATCCTATTATCAAGAAGTTTTTTAGTTAGTTTTAGTTTAGTGATTAGTTGGTTAATGATTAGAGGTGCTTTCGAGCACCTTTTTTTTGTGTTTTTTGAAAAGATTAGCTTAAACTATTCCATCCCAATCCAAAAGCCTTAATTTTGCACTTTCAATAAAATTTGAATCTTCATTAGATTAATATATAAATCATTATGTCAGAATATCAGTTCAGAGAAACCGAAAAGAAATGGCAAGCCTACTGGGAGAAAAACCAGGTTTTCAAAGCTACAGACGATTATACAAAACCCAAATATTACACTTTGGATATGTTCCCATATCCATCGGGAGCGGGTTTGCATGTTGGTCATCCACTAGGCTATATTGCTTCAGATATAGTTGCGCGATACAAAAAGCAACAAGGTTTTAATGTACTGCATCCAATGGGCTTTGATTCATTCGGACTTCCTGCTGAACAGTATGCTATCCAAACTGGGCAGCATCCTGCCATCACCACGGAGCAAAATATCAATCGTTATATCGAACAATTGAAGAATATTGGCTTTGCTTATGACTGGAAAAGAGAAGTCCGCACAAGCGACCCATCATTTTACAAATGGACACAGTGGATTTTCATGCAATTATTTAACAGCTGGTATGATTTGGTTGATGATAAAGCTCGCCATATTGTTGTCTTAGAAGAGCATTTTGAGAAAACCGGAAATCATCTGGTAAAGGCTGCATGCGATGAAGATGTACCCGATTTTACAGCGGAAGATTGGTTTAATTTCTCTGAAGAAGAAAAACAAAAAATCCTTTTAAAATATAGAATCGCTTATTTATCTGAAGCAGTAGTAAACTGGTGTCCGGCATTGGGCACGGTACTGTCCAATGATGAAGTAAAAGACGGCTATAGTGAAAGAGGTGGACATCCTGTAGAGCGTAAAAAAATGATGCAATGGAGCATGAGGATATCCGCTTTTGCAGACCGCTTGCTTAGAGGATTGGAAGATTTAGATTGGCCCGAGCCAATTAAAGAAATGCAACGCAACTGGATTGGAAAATCAGTTGGAGCTCAAT
>QNXU01000107.1 GCA_003973485.1 Bacteroidota bacterium
TTTACGATCGTTTAGTTGTAGATTCAGCCAAAGTTGATGATATGATCAGAGCGGTACGTGAAGTGAAAAATCAGGATGATCCCGTTGGAAATGTGATAAGTAAAGATACTTTAGAAAATGGTTTGCAAATCACCAATAAAACAGCTCCATTTGGAACGATTATGATTATTTATGAATCAAGACCAGATGTAACTATAGAAGCCGCTGTTTTGGCATTTAAGGCTAATAATAAAATTTTACTAAAGGGTGGTAAAGAAGCCCATAATAGTAATGAAGAATTAGTGAAATGCTGGCATAATTCCCTGAAAGAGAATGGTTTAGAAGAGGATTGGATTCAATATCTTAAAATGGATAGAGCTACTACTCAAGAATTCCTTAGAAATCCTGACCAACCATTGGATTTGATTGTGCCTAGAGGGGGTGAAAAGTTGATTGATTTCGTGAAAGAACATGCCAAATGTGCTGTTTTAGTTAGTGGTAGAGGAAATAACTTTGCTTATATAGCACCAGATGCGGATATGGAGAAAGTTATTCCTGTGCTTGTAAATGCTAAAACGGATAAAATTTCTGGCTGTAATGCATTAGATAAAATTTTAGTGGATGAAAATCACCCTCAATTTGAAGAAACACTTAAAACAATAGAAAAAGTATTGAGTGAAAAAGGTGTTCAGATTGTGGCTAGTGATAAAGTGATTGATCATTTAGAAACCAATGATAAGATTGATAGCGAAGATGTGTGGTATGAAGAATTCTTAGCCATGAAAGCTGCAATTTCTTCTGTGAAAGATTTGGATGATGCTATTGAGTTTATCAATAAATATTCGGGTGGTCACTCTAATATTATTTTAACAGAAACTCAGGCAGATGCTGAGAAATTCATGGAGCAAATTGACAGTGCTGCTGTTTATCATAATGCTTCCACTCGTTTCACTGATGGTGGACAAATGGGAGTAGGAGCAGAGTTGGCAATTAGTACTGATAAATTGCATCACAGAGGCCCATTAGGCTTAAAACAATTGGTTACCAATAAATATTATGTCTTAGGTAACGGACAAGTAAGAAAATAATTATGAAATGAAATTTTGAAAAAAGCTTGCCGATTGGTAAGCTTTTTTTAATTCCAGAAGTTGTAAGCAACTTGAAAGCCTAGGCGTAAATTTGATATGGTTCCAGTTTGTAGCTGGCTAATTTGACCCCTCTTATTGAATATTTTGTCTGGACTAGGATCATTCATTAAATCGGAAATTTCAATTACTTGCCTAATTCCGACACCCATGAATAGGGTAAATTGAAAAGGATCATAATCATAAATCTTACCTAACTTAATATTCATTCCTGGGATAAATCTCTCAACTCTAGAATTAAAGAATCGGTAGTATTCGCAATCTCCCCATTCTTCGTTGCAACTATATCCAGCAATTCGTTCGCTTTCAAAGCTTGCCCAAAAAATTTGTGGTTCAACATCTACAAAAATCTTTGAATTAAAAGGATAAGGGTCATTTTCTTGGATAATAAATCTATAATAGAAATACGCCTTTGCTCCATACGTATTTCGATACCAAGAATCTGGGATTTCAGTATTAAAGGCACTTATATCATAAATATAGCCTAATTCGAGCCCAATTGCATTTCCGTTTTTAGTGGGCTTTGAAAATCCAATATCAAAAGAGCCATATTTCTCAAAAGCTGAAGTGAGAGAAACGTATGGAATAATTTTTTGGTTAGTAGATATTTCTAAGGAGTCTAATTTCTCATTTTGGCCGATTAAATTATGAGCAATAAAAGTGAAAAAAGTAACAATAGTTAATAATCTATTCATTTTCTGGAAAACTCAATATTTGACTAAGTTCTTTTAATTCATAAGGATTCTTGTAATCATATTGAAAGATGCCTTTTTTGCCCGTAATAATCAATTCTTTTCTGCCATAATTTGTGATAACATCATAGCTTGGAATACTGTCATAGTGAGAAATAAGCTCAGGGTTTGCTCTATCTTTAATGTTGAAAACTTTAAAACCGAAGTCTCCTTCACAAACGAAAAGGACAGTATCACTAACAGACAATCCATGGGGATTCTCCATTGGGATAGTAGTCAATAATTCCGGGTTTCTTAGATCTGATACATCTACTACTTCCATTCTGTCCTGACCTGTTTGACAGGTAGTGCCACTTCTAAGTGTAACATAAGCAATACTGTTAGAAACGACTACTGGGTCGCATGAGAATGAATGTTCAAAATCTGACAAGAAGTTTGGAGTGGGGCCATTTTCAACTGAATAGATCTTCATTCCCCATTGCGTTCCCAAAAACAAATAATTTTCATAGGGAAAAATGGTTTCTACTCCAGCCCCTACTTCTTCAGTGCCTAATAAGGTAGGATTTTCAGGATTACTAATGTCGAATGTTTTAAGGCTTGTTTCATCTACTATATATAAATAACCCTTAAGGAAAGTAAATCTTGCCATTGAACCTCCTTTTCCTTCTCCACTTGAATCAAAAGCTGTGTCTGAATCACACGAAACAATTGTAAATGAGGCTAATAATACAACTAGTATTGGTATAATTGATAGTTTAGTGATTTTCATCTTTGTATAATTTTTAATTTATAATTAGCGATAGCATTTTGGTGAGTTCAGAGTGGTGTATTCCCATCCAATCACTAGACCTTTATCAGGGTCTGGACACTCAAAGTAAACCCCTTGTTGTTGTGGGTATTGCGCACCAAAAGGAAATACATTTTTTACTCTTGAGGCAATTTGAACATTTTCAGGATTGCTAATGTCAATTGCAAGCAAGTCAGTAGCTTGATCTGCATACAAAATATTATCCCTTACGGCAACATCATTACTCCCAGTAATTTGTATGAAGCCAACATTTTGTGGGTTTTCCGGATTCTCATTATCAAAAACATGGATTCCTTTTAGCTGGTCTACTACCAATAAGAAATCGTTGATGACATAAATTTTACCAGGATTTTCAATTTCTCTTGCAGGTAAAGTTTTTACTTCTTGCTCACTTTCAGTGGCATAAATGGGGCGGTAACCTTCTACTTGTTCTACATCAAAATCGGGAACTGTTTCCCAATTATTACAAGAAATCATAGCAGGCAAGGCCGACGCAATTCTCTTGGATAGGAATGCAGAAATTCAATATAATAAAAATAACCCTGTGAAGCTGAAATTGATAGCTACGGATAAGCCAGTAAAGATG
>QNXU01000114.1 GCA_003973485.1 Bacteroidota bacterium
GGATGACCCTGATATCCGTTCCTTTTTCCAGTAAATTGGAAGCATAACTGTGGCGAAGGGTATGGGCCGTGATATGTTTGTTGATCTTTGCCCTTCTTGCCGCCGATTTCAACAACTTGTTGAAACTGGACGAGGTGTACTTTCCCCCCTTTTGCCCCTCGAACAAATAATTCTTTGGCACAAATTCCCTATAATAATCCCTGAGCATGTGCAGCACCTTGTGCGAAAGTGGGACTATCCTATCCTTACCCCCTTTGGCTGCTTTGATGTGGACGACCATGCGTGTGGAATCTATGTCGGCGATTTTCAGGTCGATGAGTTCTCCTACCCTTAATCCAGTACTGTAAACAAGAGCTATCATGCATTTATGCTTACCATTGTTCGCCTTTTCTATGATCTTTTCCACGTCGCTCTTTGCGATGATGACGGGCAATTTTCCGGGTTTTCTGCTGGGGAACAAAAGCTCTAGGTTTATGGATTGTCGGAACATCTCACGATAATAGAGCTTGAGGGCCATGGCAATCTGCTTTTGATATGAATAGGAGACTTTTTTGGTGTGCACCATATGGTAAAAGTAGCGGTGGAGTTCAGTCTCATCCACCTGGTCCAAAGACTTGCCAAAGAAGTGCCTTGCCATTTTCACGATGGAGGCATAGCTATCTATGGTATTCTTACTATACCGTTTAACTTCCAATATTTTCACAAAATCGGGAACTGACATGATCATGTGAATATACCTAATTCCTGCGGAAAAGTACTATATTTATGACAATGCAAAAGGGATATAGGGAAAGTTCTTTGTATCCAATAGTTGTGTGTAATAAAACGAAACGAGTAGAAAAAATGAAAGTTGGAGATTTATATAGCTTCACAAACAATCGAATTCGAGTAATGATGTTTGACGAAAAAGAGGTTTTTTATCAGACCATTAATGAAGACGACAGTTTCGTTTACGCAAAGAATAAAACCTTAAGCTATTATCGAACAACAAGAGAGTACTTTGAAGAGAACTCGACATTAATAAAGCATTTAGCATTAACAGAACAAGAAATTGAAATCCACAGACCAGACTTGCCTTTGCGACTGAATTGCTTTTCAGGATTGTTTTGGACTAACAAAAACTTTGAGAATGAAACTGACTTAAATGATTTCTTGAAAATTGCGGAGATTGACATCGAAAAACTGGACGGATTGAATAGCCCTAAAGTTGTGATATTTCCGACAAGTCAACAGCAATCTCATAAGAAGTCAATTTTAATGGAAAATACAGCAGGACAATTTTCAGGAAGGGAATTGATGCTTCAATGTTTTGTCATTCAAAGTGAATATGTGAAACCTGAAAAACTATATTTTTCACGATTTAGATTAATCCCAAATGGACGTGAAGAAAAAAGACTTTCAGGAATTGGAATGTATAGATTAGGAATTAAAGGAAATGTACCGTCCTATTATTTGGGTGGTGAAATGAGCATGATGGAATTAGAATCCGAAAACAATTTGATAGTAGAAAAATAACTACACACAACACGGTATATAGCAAATAGGGCGTTCGGTGGTTTACGAAAGTTCGGTACTATTTACCAACACCGCCAAATCGTTGATTTGGCTTTTAAGAATGAATAAATTAAAAACAAAATAAACGATTTGGCTCGGAGCTACCTTGAAAGTTTATCGCTTTCTACTGCCCTACTTGCCATATACTAAACGTTGGTGTTAACTTGAAAACATGAAAACACGAAATATCAAAACCACAATATTGAGCACGGTGCTTATTTTGCTCACATCATATGCATTTGCGCACCCAACGGGAAATATGGTTGTTATTGGTGAAAATGTCCTCTGGTCGTATATAAACCCAATAAACGACCCAAACCATTTTGCCTGTGTAATGATTTGGACAGAAGGCTCTGAACCAAAAGTATATATTCAATCTGAGTATGCCGCAAGTGACTTTATGCTTTATAACAACCAAAATGAGCTATACATCATAGAACGGAGGTTTTCGCAAGCATCCAATGAATTTCAAGTAAGAGTTTTAAAATCTACAATTGGTAAGGAACCAAGGGTTATATGGGATTGGTTCAAAGACAACTACAGGATTGGGGAAGGTGGATTTTTTATGCTTTCCGACAACCAAATGGTTTTTAGCAAGTACCCTGAAATATATAGCTTGAAAAAAGGAGAACAGCCAACAAAGTATTTCGAATTTGAGCATCCAATGACAAGAATCAGGGCTGTTGGGCATAACCAAATTCTTTTATTGGGAGACAACGCTTGCTATTTAGTACAACAAAGTGGAAAAATCCTTGGCCAATGGAATGACCTAATTGACCAGAAGGTAGAGAACCCACCAATGAACCGAAATCAGGTATTTGACGCAGATTATTCTGATGGAGAATTACTGCTTTCTTATTGGGGAAGAAGGTCTTTTGATTTGATTGATGCCAACAGAAAACGTCAAATTATCCTTCAACAATCTGAACCATTGACACCTCACTGGGTAGCCTTTAGGAACAAGGAAAAATTATTATTTTCTTCTAAACTTGTTTTTGACGGAAGTACGCCAAAGCCTCATTTGGTTTTACTGAATCATAAAAACCAAACTCAAGTGGTATGGAACTGATAAATAAACAAAAGTAAAATAATAACTACCGCCAACAATGTATATACAATAGTGCTCCCTTTCGGTTGCACTATGAATATACCCACCGTTGTACCTCATAGCTAAAAAACTCAACTAGTTCTGAATTTGATAGATAATATACGGACAAATTGTAATCCAGATTAAAACTAAAACCCAAACTCGACCTTGAAATAAATTGTAATCATTCAAAAGTTTTTCCCAAGAATGACCAGCAATATAATGACCAAATAAGAACTCGAAAGTGATTGTAAGGACGAGCCACAACAAACCGATGATTATTGCCTGATCAGCTGATGTAGGAATCCACTGTTTAAACAATATCCAAACATAAATACCAAACAGTACGATCATAGAAGCGGTAGACATCTGATGGGCTTGAAGTTCATTTAAGCGAATCGTTAAGATGTAATAGTTAAGACTTAATCTGACAATCTTAATAACTTAGTTTAACCCATAAATTAGATTTGTCAGATGAGTACAGAAGAAAAGATCATCAAACCAAAGTTGGGACTGCTTGAACTTGCCAAGCAGTTGGGCAATGTATCCCAAGCCTAGGTGATGGGATATAGCCGGGATAGTTTCTACAGGTTCAAAGAACTTTATGAACAGGGAGGAGAGTTGGCCCTTCAGGAAATTTCGAGAAAGAAGCCGATTCTAAAGAACCGTATCGGCGAAGAAATCGAGAAGGCCGTTGTGGCTATGGCCACCGAACTCCCCGCCTATGGACAGTTACGTGTTTCCAATGAACTGAAGAAGCGGGGAACGTTCATATCTCCCGGTGGCGTACGGAGTGTTTGGTTGCGCCATGACCTGGAGACCTTTAAAAAGCGGTTGAAGGCCTTGGAGGCCAAATCCGCACAGGACGGTTTTGTTTTGACCGAGGCCCAGTTACAGGCCTTGGAACGTGCAAAGGAGGAAAAACAGGCCCATGGCGAGATAGAGACCCACCACCCGGGTTATCTGGGCGCACAGGACACCTATTACGTTGGTTCCGTCAAAGGTATTGGCCGTATCTATGCACAGACCTTTATCGATACCTATTGTAAAGTGGCATTTGTAAAGCTCTACGACCGAAAGAACGCTATTACGGCCGCCGATTTGCTCAATGACAGGGTAATCCCCTTTTTTCAGCAGAAAGGGCTTCCCTTGCTGCGCATATTGACCGACAGGGGAACCGAGTACTGTGGAAAACGGGAGCACCACGAATATCAGCTTTACCTGACCATTGAGGACATCGACCATACCAGGACCAAGGCAAAGAGCCCGCAGACCAACGGTATCTGTGAACGTTTCCACAAGACCATGCAGAACGAGTTTTTCTTTGTCGCATTCAGAAAGAAGGTGTACAGATCCATCGAAGAGCTTCAGGACGACCTTGACCAATGGATCGGATGGTACAATACCGAAAGGACACATACTGGAAAACACTGCTACGGAAAGACCCCTTTGCAGACTTTCGAGGATTCCATACTTTTAGCAAAAGAAAAGCTCATCGATCACAATGAGCTTAAAGGTTCTTTTCAAGTGTCGGATTAACCACAACTGTCAGGTTAAGTAGTGGCTAGTACAGTTAAGATTTTCTCACGAAATAGTCCGTTAGCAATTGCAATAAAGATCATCGGAAACCATGCCAATATATATTTCCACATTTGTTCGGATATTTTATTAAATTTTAGACTTGATTCGTAATAATTAAAGATATTCCAATTATTGCAAAAAAAGGGACTATCTCATAAAGTGTGTAAATAGAAAATTAGCGGGGGCATGCCCCCGCTAATTTTTTGTCTAATTTTAAATATTTTCACATTATGAAGAAAGAAGAATTGTTCAACGACGATTTCCTGAAGCAGTTCAAATCGGGAGACGAGCT
>QNXU01000246.1 GCA_003973485.1 Bacteroidota bacterium
GAAGGTATTTTCATTTATATGAATTATAGGTTGTTGATAGCCAGCTGAAAGCATCCATTCTCTATTTATAAAAGTGGCTCCTGCAATAAAATCAAAAGTACCTAAGGATGTTTGATAATACATAGGCAATACTGATTGTCTTCCTGATGGCTTCAAATCTGAATTATTAGTTGGAATTTTAGCTCCTAAAGTTCCCATTATATTATATTCTGGAGTAGATTGTAAATTTTTAGTTAAGCTTAATGAAATATCACCAATACCCGATGTGCTAGCGAAATTTCCATCTATTCGCATATAAGGAACTTTAACTTGTAAATCATATTCTCCCGCTATTAACAAGCCGAAATTCACAATTCCTGCTCTGATAATTGGGGAAGTGTTACTTTGTCCTTCGTATAATGTTAATCCAACTGAACGAAGTTTAACAGGCACTTTCTTATTAAAATCCTGAGCTGGTTTCATGGCGCCCATAGTGCAAAAACCTGCATCACTACAGCCTTGTCCTAAAGCAAGGTACGGCAATAGTAGGAGAGCAAAAATTATTACCGTCTTCTGATTTAATAGCATATTCCGAGCAATTAAAAATGCTGTTTAGTTATTTAAGTGAAAATGTAATGAAAACCAGTGTATTTATAAAGACTTATATGAATAATTTATTGATATTTAGCAATACATTTGAATAGTTAAGTAGTTATACAATAAGTCAGAATAGGTTTAACATATTAACTTCCAGATATTTGATAAAAATTCAATTCGTTTTTTTTAATATAAATATCATACCTTACATTTACAGTTTTAAGCGTATTCTAAATTCAATATTAAACTAAATTGAACTATCTTAAAGCAATAATTAATATAACTTTTTAAATATTTCTGATGAAGTACTGGGGGGAGTATAAAATTAGATTAGCTAAGACAATTCTGAACCAAGAAAGTATGATTCAGAACCTGACTAATTATCGAAATCAGTTATTTTACTATATTATTTTATATGCTTTAGCATTTTCCCCAATTGCTATCGTACCCGGAATAATTGCTTCCTATCGAACTGGATTTTATAATCTTCTAATATTGAATGTTCTTACATTTATAGTTTTGATAGTTCTAGCTTTTGTAAAACCTATCAAAATAAAAGCAAGAAAATTAATCCTAATCTCAAATTTATACATTATTTCATGGGCTCTGTTGTATAATCTAAAATTAGAAGGCCCAGGCTTGATGTATTTATTTAGTGTTACGATAGTCACTTGCCTAATCCATTCAGGTAAAACTGCTTATACACTTATTCTGATAAACTCAATAATATTATTTGCACTAGGATTAAATATTGAATACCAATGGTTCTATATACCCATAACTAACAATCAAAATATTACCACTTGGTTTGGTATTGTTGTAAATCTCATTTTCCTAAGCATTATAATTGTAGCCTGCTTTGAGATAATATTCAAAAAGTTAGAAAAAATAATTATACAACAACGAAAACTCAATGAAAGCATCAATCAAGACAATCAGAAAATGATTGATACTCAAAAGATATTAAAAGATAAAAATGAAGAACTCAACCAATTTGCACATACTATTTCGCATGATTTAAAAGAACCTTTGCGTTCAATGCAAGCATTTGCGCATTTAACCATAAGTAAATACAAAGAATCAATACCTGAAAAAGGCCAAGAATTTTTAACGCATATTCAAACTGCCTCTGAAAGAATGGCATTATTGTTAGACTCCCTTTTGGAATACTCTCAAATAGGTAGGAGCAAGAAAAAATCAGAATTTTCTGTTGATGCTATAGTTAAAGAATTAGAAAAAGACCTTAGTCAATTGATTCAAGAAAATGGAGCTGAAATAAAGCATGAAAACCTTCCAACAATAGCGGGGTATGAAATAGAGTTTAAACAGCTGCTCCAGAACCTCATCGCAAATGCAATAAAATTCAAAAAGGAAGAAGAAAGCATTGAAGTAAAAATAAACGCTAAAGAAAATCAGGAATATTGGAAATTTTTTGTGTCTGATAATGGAATCGGTATTGATTCAAAGCATCAAGAAAAAATATTTACAATATTTCATAGATTACATAAAAATAAATTTCCTGGCACTGGTTTAGGACTGGCCAACTGTAAAAAAATAGTAGAAATTCATGGTGGAAATATTGGCGTAGATTCTGTTCCTGAAGAAGGAAGCACTTTCTATTTTACAATTAGTAAAAATCTGGAGCCGATTAAAAATGTATAAAATGGAATATCCAACCATGCTCTGTGCTATATTCAACCGCAGGGGCAGGAAGTTTTGTTAAATTCAATGCTTCCAGCACTCCGTTTAAAAACTTGTTATTGCCTTTGAATTTGGTATAATCAATATCAGGAGATAAGAGAAATTGACGATATCGATTAATTACTGGAGCTCTCTCTCCATTAATCCAATTAGGGTTCTCAAATTCCGACAGCATTCCCCCTCCGCTATATCCAATTGCTAAATTTATCCAATCAGGTATTCTTTGATTTGGAATGACTTTATTAAGGTTTAAACTGAGCCAATAAGTTTGCGCATTATAATCTGTAAATAAGCTTTCCAATGCATTTTCGCCCAATACTCGAGGATTTATTTTAGAATAAGAAGTAGGAAAATATGAAAATTTTAATTTAACAGGTTGGTTGCCAGCTAATTTTTGTTGAGTGATAAACAGAAGCGTACCTGCGGTGTTGGCATATACATCACCCCATGAAAACCCATAACCTTCATAAAGGCCATCAAAGATTTCAATTGGAAGTTGAAAGATAAACCCTAAACTTCCTCCAAGGAAAATAGCAGTATTCTCCTTCATACCACTCCATTTCATCATTTCATAACCTGCCCTACTCTGGTGATAGGCAATATAGGAATGTGCTACTTTATCCATTTGCATCCAACCTGCATTATCGTTGTAAAAATGCATTGGAACACGCACATGATCTTTATACCAAACTTGGGATAGGTACAAAATTCCTGTAGCATAAGAAGCAGCTGTAAAACCTCCGGCTATACCCAATCTCTTTTTATTAATTGAATTAATGCTATCAGGATTTTGTGCTAATACAATATTTGAAAAAAGAAATAAGCTAATTAATGCCCTCAATAAGATTTTAACAAACATATTTAATAATTATGAAATTGGATCTAAAAATACTTACATTAAACTAATTTTTTAAAATT
>QNXU01000391.1 GCA_003973485.1 Bacteroidota bacterium
AGCTGAGTATCAAAAGCTCTTAGACGCAGAGCAAAAAACTCTTGACGATATTTCAACTTCTCTTCAGAATAGATTATCAAATTGGGCACACCCAAATATTACCGCTTCAATTCAGTGGAAACAAGACCCTGATAAATCAATCAAAATTGAAGAACCCTTAGCAGGACTTAAAGTAGGTGAAAGGGGATTGAAGGTGAATTGTCAAGGTTTGGACATGGATTACAACGCTCGTATATGCTCGCTTTGCTTCAAGAGCTATCAATGTTTGACCCTGAAAATGTCCCAACTTTATTAATGGGAATTGAAGAGCCTGAGCTATTTCAGCACCCACCACAGGCAAGGTATTTGGCCGAAACTTTAATCGAGTTATCTGAATCAAATTCTCAAATCATTATCTGTACACATAGTCCTCTATTCATTCCGGGCGATAGCTTTGATAAGATTAGACTTGCACGTGAAGTAGGAGAACCTAGTGAAACAAAAATTAAAAGATTGACCTATGAATCTTTGGCAGCTGAATTACATTCAGTTGGTGAAAAGCTTGTGACTGAAAGTGGAATGGTAGCCAAACTATATCCTTCCTTAAATCCAGTTGTAAATGAAATGTTCTTCTGTAAAAAATTGATTTTAGTTGAAGGTCATGAAGATATTGCATACATAAGTTCTTACCTGCTTCTAACAGGTGGCATGACCGAATTCAGACGTCATGGTTGCCACATTGTTCCCGTAGAAGGGAAAAACAAGTTAATCAAGCCGTTAGCAATGTCAAAACTTCTTGACATACCAACTTTCATTGTCTATGATAGTGATACTGATAAAACTACGGAACACGAGATTCCAAAACACAAAAAAGACAACAAAGCAATTCTCTCATTAAAAAACTACACAGATGTTGACGAGTGGCTTGGAAATACGGTAATTAAAGATGATTTGACCGCATGGCAAACTAACTTGACAAATGAAATAATTAATGAACTCGGAGAAGATTTAAAAAAGTATGAAAACGAAGCAGCTGCATTCTATGGAAATGCAGGTGGTTTAAAAAAGAATCCACTAGCTATTGCAAAGAGTTTAGAATTAGCATGGAATGAAGGAATCAAATCTCAATTGTTAATTGAATTAACTGAGAGAATTTTAGAATTCGTAAAAAAATAAAACATTAAAATGAATGATGACTATAAGGAAGAGTTTTTATTAAGGCTGAAAAAAAGTGAGTTATATAAAGCTCTTAAAAAAAATTGTTCTGATAAAGACGCTAATGTAATACCGCTTGTTGAAGATTGTACCTCATATGCATTTCAGAGGACCAAGACCATTGTGAGACACATGGGGGAATTTACTCTTCATGATGGCGACCATCTTTTTAGAGTTCTAAACTTAATGGAGCGATTGATACCCACGGAAACTATTGATGAACTCACTAGTCCTGAATTATTATTGCTAATAGTCGGTGCCTTTTTTCATGACATAGGAATGGCTCCTGATGAAAAAGAGGTTTTAACGTGGAAGAAAGTTTGGGATATTGAACCGATAATTGAAGAGAATGAGCAATACACATTCAATGATTTCAAAAGATTTTACAATTCTCGACCAGAAGATGAGAAAAGATTGAAGGATTTAATATCTAAAGGAAATATTTCACAGGCAGACACTATAAAATCATATCTCATTACTGAATATATTCGTCAGACCCATGCCGAAAGAGCAAGAGATATAATTGAGCAAGATTGGTCGGAGAAAATCATATTTAGAGATACAGACTTAACCGTTGAATTGGCTCAGATATGCTACAGCCACAATGAAGATGCATTAGCTCTATTGGATTTAGACAAAAACTTACTTTGTGGTTCAGGAATTTATGCTTGCTTACCGCTAGTCGGGGTGATTCTAAGGTTAGCCGATATTCTAGATTTCGATGGAAAAAGAACTCCTTCAGTTCTGTTCTCGCATTTGTATGTTAGAAATCCTATTTCAATTAATGAATGGAACAAACATAGAGCAATTGAAGCTTGGGACATTAGTCCGGACTTAATTCAATTTAGTGCTAAATGCACGCATCCAGTTGTAGAGTCGTCAATACATGAATTCTGTTCTATGATTGATCATGAACTAAGCTTGGCAAATAACATTATTTCCACTCTAAACGAATTTCATAAAGCAAAAGATAGAAACTTACAAATCAAATTACCTCTCAAGGTAAATCGGGAAAAAATAAGAACTAAAACAGACATTAAAAACAGACCGATTTACATCTATAAAGACACTAAATTCAATCTAAGCAAGACCCAAGTAATTGAACTTTTGATGGGTACAAAGCTTTATGGAAATCCTGAAGTCGCATTAAGAGAACTGTTGCAAAACTCAATTGATGCTTGTTTACTTCGCAAGGCACAGGAAGAAAAATGGGGTAATTTATATGAGCCTAAAATTCTTGTTAAGTATTATACTGAAAATGAAGAAGATATTCTTGAAGTAATCGACAACGGGACGGGAATGGATGAGTACATTGTAGATAATTATTATTCTAAAATTGGCTCTTCATTTTATAAGTCCAAAGATTTTTACAATCTTAAAGCTGAATCCAATGCGGATTTTTCACCTACTTCTAGATTTGGTATAGGCATTCTCTCATCCTTCATGATTTCAGATGTTTTAATTGTAGACACTAAAAGAGTGTATGGACCTCACAAATCAAGCGACCCGTTGAACATTACTGTTGAAGGCCAAGAAAGTATATTTTGGATAAAGTCCGGAACACGTGAAACACCAGGAACATCAACTCGATTAATCCTGCGAAAAAGTGACAATCCATGGGAGAGAATGACAGAGAATGAGTTTATTAGGAATGTTGAAAATGTAATCCCAAATCCACCTTTTGAAATTAGTATTGAAACCCAATCTCATAAAAAGAAAAGGGATGAAAATAGTTTTAAGGAAATAACATCATACTCACTTAAAGACTACACTTGGAAAGAAAATGAGAATATTAAATTTATAGAAATTCCTATTGATAGAAAGGATATAGGATTGGTTGGATCTGCAACTGTTGCTATTTTAGAAAGCAAAAATAGGCCTGTTGAAAGAATTGAATTAAACTCCAGAGATATTGAAATAGAAGGAGAGTCTTACACCTTAGAAAGAGAACTTAGAATCGATGTTAACTCTATAAAAGAATCATCAAATT
>QNXU01000063.1 GCA_003973485.1 Bacteroidota bacterium
AAGGGAAAGTATGTTCATCGGTAAAGAGTTTGGCACCATCTTCAACGTTGAGGGACTTCCCAGCGGTTTGGCCGGTGACCTGTCCGCCCTGGGCAATTTCAACAGGGCAACGGACCGAAAAAGTGAAAGCAACCGTCTTATCTTAACGGAAAATTCCATTATCCCGGGTTCTTGGCCCGAACTTGGCCTAAGATGGGCAGGGATCGTCGAGGCATATGCAAAGTCGAAAGGCTTGCGTTTTACTCCTCCTTCCAGAAAAAGGAGGTGGAAAAACAAAGGGATCGGTCTTTAAAAAATCCATCTTATAGTTGACAGTTCCCATTTTTGAAAGTTTACGCCGATACGTTTTTCCTTGATCTATTCTAACCTTTGTAGGAATGAAAAGTGGAAAGGGAGAAAAAAACAAAAGGAGTATGGCATCCAGGTAAGGGAACGTGAAAATCAACATTGCTCAATATACCCCTTCGTACCATTACATTAATTAAGTGCTCATCAGATTTGTTCAAATATTAAAACAACTCTTCATTCGTATAATTATATAATTGTACACATGTACAATTGTATATACATACAATTGCATATTTAATCATTTGTATGGATAAATGAGTTTGGAGATTATTCGAAAGGCTTCTTAAGATGTGCCCGGCATGATCAAAATATCATTTAAGGAAAAGACGGGCTTAGCAGGTATTCATTCATTGCCCATCTCGAACCAATGGGATTGTCTGTATCCTGAAGGGAAAAAGTATCTTTGGAAATCCCCTCTTTTCCCCCTTTCCACAAAAAGCACCCGTAAGGGTGCCGATCCCATGACAAAATCAATGGAACGATTCATATCCATTACATCGAAAAATAGGAACAAAACTTCAATGATATCTTTATCTTAAATGGCAAGTAGATACTCCAAGACCATGGAAGCCATACTGAACGATAAATTACGGAAATTGGTGTAGCCAATTAAAAAAAGACAAGTACAAAAATTGAGAACATCAGGAACAGTTTGTCTTTTCTCTTATACAGAGCGATATATTATATTTGTTTGCTTATATATTAAGTGTAATTCTTTAAATTACATTAATCGAACGTATTAATTGTAAATTGTATGGAAGTATCTTGTGTGTTACTCTTGAGTATATAATTGTCTTAAATAATTAAATTATAAATACGCTACGGACTGAACGTAACTTTGTTCAGCCATACATTGGTAATAAGCTAAAGAAACATCCCGAATGGAGCAAGAGTTTAAGGTTTATATCAAATCTTACCTAGAACAATTTCCTGATTTGAGCTCGGAGGAACTAACTTTCATTTCCTCATATCTTATTATAGAAAAGTATGGCAAAAAAGAATTTTTATTTAAAAGCGGGGAGGTTCAAAAGGAAGTGGGATTTGTTTGCAAGGGACTTTTGAGAAGATACTACGTCAATGAAAAAGGAAACAAAATAACAACGGGTTTTATAATTGAAAATAACTATGCCACAGATTATCCCGCATTCATAAGGCAAAAACCATCAAAGTATTTTATCGAATGTCTTGAGCCATCGGTAATCATAAAATTGCCATATGATAAAATTCAAGAAGGGTACGGTAAATTTAAAACAAGTGAAAGGTATGGTAGGTTGATAGCCGAATATGTTTTGACCGTGCAAACCGACAGGGTAGAAAGTCTTTTGTTTGAGACAGCTGAAGAGCGTTACTTGAATTTTATAGACCGAAACCCAGACCTTGTAAACAGAATTAGTTTAACGCATTTAGCAACGTACTTGGGTATAGAACGGCAATCATTGAGCAGAATACGGAGTAAGATCGCCAAAAAATGATTTTGTCACAAATGTGTCAGGTAGAAAAGCCGATGATGTTTCATTTTTGCAATAGTTAGTTCCATAATATTGTAAAAATGACTTCAAATAATAAAATAACCAAAACAGCCTTAATTACTCAATTCCTCTTTTTTGGACTTGTTTCCAGTGGCCAAAATACAACTGTTGAACCATCCACACATTTGAAAGTCCAAGAGCGAACCGACAAAATTTTCGATAGCTTTGTAAAAATTCGCAGGGACTTTCATACCAATCCCGAAGTGTCAGGGCAAGAGAAAAGAACTTCCAAAAAGATTGCTGAATACCTTTTATCCTTGGGCCTTGAAGTTAAAACTGGAATAGGTGGTCATGGAGTCCTTGGAATCTTAAAAACTGGTAAGAAAGGAAAGCATATTGCTTGGAGAGCAGATATTGATGCCCTTGCTTCCGACCATCCCGATGTTGTCGATTTTTCATCAAAAATTAAAGGTGTAAGACATATTTGTGGACACGATGTACATACAACTATTGCACTTGGGATAGCTAATGTTTTAACAAGTTTAAAAGAAAGCCTTACAGGAACTATTTACTTCATCTTTCAACCATCAGAAGAAAATTTGGCGGGGGCAAAAGCCATGCTTGATCATGGCCTGCTCAATAGTATAGACCCAGAAGAAATTTATGCATTACACATTGCACCTATGTCTGAGGGGATTGTTACTACCAAAGCAAGAAACCCTTATGCAGACTATAAGGGAATTCAAATTACCTTAAAAAACACAAAGGAGAAAACGGCTCTTATTCAGTTTACGAAAGAGCTTTTTTTACATCTTCAAAATGTTTCACCTGAAAGTGAATTCTGGGACAATAAAAATCTATTGGACCCCAATATAGGATTGGGAAATCCAAATACCATATTTAAGGATTATATTACCGTTGATTCAAATATTGCTGTTAAAGAAAGTGATAAGAAGATTACAATTAGGGCCTATCTAAGTGCTGAAAAGGAAACTCAATTAGACTTTCTTTTAAGTCAAATAAAAAAGAAATTTAAAGGATCGGACTATTCAGATCAATTTTTAAATAGTTCATTTTATTATGAGACAGCGCTAGTGCTTAATGATGAACGATTAACTTCATTGACCATACCTACAATAAGTAAGATTTACGGAAATGAACACGTTCTCCCCCTTTATGGAGCTATACCTGACGGACGTGGGGATGATTTTGCACTGTTTCAACGTGAAATTCCGGGAGTCTATTTTTTATTGGGTGCATCAAATTTTGAAAAAGGAATAGTTTCCATGCCTCATTCACCAAATTTTGCTGTTGATGAAAGTTGTATAAAAACGGGAATCAACTACTTTACATCAATGATAATAGA